>CAKUNY010000001.1 GCA_934668605.1 uncultured Oscillospiraceae bacterium
GGGCATTCATCTAAACTGGGTCGATAAGATTCCGCTTGACCTGTATCTGGCGCTTGCGCTTGCCATTGGTTCGTGCGGCTTGATGCTCGGGATCAATGCGACAGGTGTTGACTTTGTTCCGGCTGTCATTTTGCTGGCTATCCTGCTGGCGCTTGCCGTGCAGCTCGTGATGAGCGTTCTGATGACGCTTTCAACGCGCTTTAAATCCGGCGCGTTCTGGAAAAATACCGTTATTTATTTCTGCCTGCGTCTTTTGCTTCGTATGCTAAAAGCGATCAAGACCGGCGTTTCCTACTGCGCAAAGCATCTGCATCTTTACTGGCAGGCGGGACTGATCTTCGCCGGTGTCAGTCTTGCGGAGCTCTTCATTCTCGCAGCCTTCAGCAGAAGCGCCGTCGTTGTCATCTGGGTCGTTGCAAAGCTCATCGAAGCGCCGCTGCTCGTGCTCATCGTTATCAGCCTGCAAAAGCTCAAGGCAGGCGGTGAGGCGCTCGCAGCAGGAAATCTCAGCGCAAGCGTCGATCTTCGGCACATGTACGGCGTTCTTCGCAGCCACGGCGAGAACCTCAACTCCATCGCGCAGGGCATGCAGAAGGCCGTGCAGCAGCAGCTAAAGTCCGAGCGTTTCCGCACCGACCTCATCACAAACGTCTCACACGACATCAAAACGCCGCTGACCTCGATCGTGAACTACGTGGACCTTCTCAAAAAGGAGGACGTGCAGCCGGAGAAGGCAAAGGAGTATATCGCCGTTTTAGACCGGCAGTCGGCAAGGCTGAAAAAGCTGACCGAGGATCTGGTTGAAGCGTCCAAAGCATCGAGCGGCACGCTGCCGGTGCATCTGGAAGCGGTCGATGTGAATGTGCTTCTTTCGCAGGTCTCGGGCGAGTACCAGAGCCGGTTTGAGCTCTGCAAGCTCGAGCCCATCGTGAAGCTCGCGCCCGAAGCGCCGCAGATTCAGGCCGACGGAAAGCTCCTGTGGCGGGTATTTGACAATCTTCTCAGCAACATCTGCAAATACGCCATGCCCGGCACGCGCGTGTATTTTACAAGCGAGGTGCAGGATGGCCGCGTGCTGGTCAGCTTCAAAAATATCTCCAATTACCCCCTCGATATTACCGCCGACGAGCTCATGGAGCGCTTTGTGCGCGGCGACTCGTCCCGATCTACAGAGGGAAGCGGCCTCGGCCTTTCGATCGCCCAGAGCCTGACGGGGCTTCAGAAGGGCACGTTCGATCTCGTTGTAGACGGCGACCTCTTTAAAGCCAACCTGTCCTTCCCGCGTCTGGACGTATGATACTGTCCGCGCCGTGCAGATACAGGCACCGGAAAATCGCAGGAAAACCCGCACTTCGGAGATTCCGGAGTGCGGGTTTCCATTTATAATAAGGCTTTCTTCACACGCGCGATGAGCGCGTTCTTTTTGTCCTCCGGCAGAAATGCTGCCTCGGCGGCGCAGAGGAGCGTCTTTTTGACATCCTCCGGCGTAAAGCCCATGTCCTGCGTGCAGTGCCGGTACTCGTCTGGAAGACACACGGCGGCAAGGGTCATATTGTCCGTGCTGATGCAGAGGCGAAGCCCCGCGTCCAGCAGCTTTTTCGCCGGATGCTCGCGGTAAGACGGCTGCGTGTGGCACTGGATGTTGCTCGTCGGGCAGATTTCCAGCGTCACGCCGCGCGAAATTGCCTCGTCCCAAAGGGATGGGTCATCATAAATATGATGACCGTGCCCGATGCGCCTGACACCGAACGAGAGCGCGTCCCGGACGGTATCGGGTCCCTGCGAGTCTCCCGCGTGACACGTCGCCGGAACGTGCAGCTCGTTTGCCAGGTCAAACACAGGCCGGAACCTGCGCAGCGGCACAATACCCTCCGCGCCCGCCAGATCGGCGCCCATCACGCCGCGCCCCAGAAATTCCTTCGCAAGGCGGACAGTCTCTAAATTTTCTTCCATATTGACCGTTTCCGCGCCAATGCACATCGCGCAGAGCAAAATCCCCGCGTCATAGTCCGGGTGCTCCAAAAGCGCCTGCCTGCGCCCCTCCAGAACCGCTTCCACCGCCTGCCGCTGCGTAAGCCCCGCGCGCTTGTGAAGCTGCGGCGCAAAGCGAATTTCATCGTAAATGTGTCCCTGCCGGGCGAGCACGGACAAAACGTCTTTCGTCACGCGGGCGATGGCCTCCTGCGTCTGCATGAGCTGCAAGGGAAGCTCGAAGCGCGCCAGATACGTGTTCACATCCGCGCAGTCGCTAGTCTTAACCAGCCAGCGCCGGAAATCCTCCAACGTCCCGGCGGGCATTGGAATGCGCTGCGCGTTTGCCAGATCCCACATCGTCTCCGGCGGGATCGCGCCGTCCAAATGCAGATGCAGCTCGATCATGGGAAGATTTTCGTGATTCATAGCCGATTCCTCCTTTTTCTTCATTGTAACGGGCGAAAACAGCGCGCGTCAAGCCTGTTTTCCCTGAATATTTTTTTGGATTGCTCTTTTTTCGTTTGCACGGGTGTTGACAGGAAGGTAGAAAGTATGTACAATAAACGTGTATCTTCGGATACCGATTTTATCGAAAAACACAAAATGGAGGAACCAAAATGAAAAAGATCATTGCGCTTCTGCTTGCGCTGGTCATGGTGTTCGCTCTGGTAGCCTGCGCTGCCAAGACCGATGCGCCCGCGACCGAAACCAAGACCGAAGAGCCCGCAGCAACCGAAACGACCACCACCGAAGAGACCGCCGAACCCGCCGCGGAAGAGACGGAAGAGCCCGCCAGTGAAGAGGGCAAGGTTTACAACGTTGCCTACCTCGTCAACGGCAACCTCGGCGACAAGTCCTTCTTCGACTCTGCCGAAGCAGGCCTCGCGCAGCTGAAGGCTGACGGCCGCATCGACTATGTCACCATCGAAATGGGCGGCACCGACGAAGACCAGCCCACGTGGCTGTCCACGCTGTACGACGTCTCCGAAGAAGGCGCTTACGACCTCATCATCTGCGGCACCTATCAGATGCCCGACTACCTGAAGGAAGTTGCAACCCAGTATCCCGACCAGCTGTACGCAATTTTTGACGACACCACCTATGTCGGCGAGAACCAGAACGTTGTGAACCTCTCTTACCGTCAGAACGACATGGGCTACCTCGTCGGCGTCTATGCGGCCTGCATGACCGTTGACACCAACATCCCCAACATCAACGAGGACGCGGTTGTCGGCTTCGTCGGCGGCGTTGACTCCCCGGTCATCAACGACTTCCTGATCGGCTTCATCGAGGGCGCACAGTCCGTCAACCCCGACATCAAGATCGATACCCGCTACACCAACGACTATGTTGATACCGCCATCGCCAAGGAATACGGCCTGTCGATGATCAACGACAACAAGTGCGACATCATCTGGGGCGTCGCAGGTAACGCCGGCAATGGCGCGGCAGAAGCTGCGCTCGAGACTGGCAAGGCATGGTTCATCGGCGTTGACTCCGACCAGGAGCTGACGTTCTCCCCCGACCTGGCTGCCATCACGCTGACCTCGGGTCTGAAGAACATCGGCAACTCCCTCGTCTGGCTCTTTGACGAGTGGGACGCTGGCCGCACCTACTGGGGTCAGGTCGTTGAGCTCGGCATCGCGGAAGGCGGCGTCGGCATCGTGACCGACAAGAACTACGACAAGCTCGCTTCCGCTGAGACGAAGGCTGCTGTCGAGGCTGCGCAGAACGCGATCCTGAACGGCGACGTCGTCGTTGACTCCGCTCTGACCAACCAGGAGCTGGCTGTTCAGCTGCGTGACGCTGCCTTTCCTCCGATGAAATAAGCAGCGCCTGCACAAAGCAACACCCTTTGAGCTATCCGGGGGGAGCTCTCATGAGCTCCCCCCTTCGATGTTTTTGCACCCAAGCGGTTTATCTCTGCGGGACGTTCAAGCTTCTTGGCCGCGCCGCGGGTATAAAGAAAAAGCAGCGCTTTTTGCGCGAAGTACATAGAAACAGGAGGAACGCATCGTATGCCAGACGAGAAAACCGGCCGTTTGGACGAGGAACTGGTCGTCCAGATGAAAGGGATCACCAAGGTGTATCCCAACGGCGTCGCCGCCAACCAGGGCGTGGATTTTACCCTTCGAAAGGGCGAAATTCATGCGCTGATGGGCGAAAACGGCGCAGGTAAATCGACGCTTATGAAAATGCTCTTCGGCCTCGAGCAGCCGACGAGCGGCGAGATTTGGGTGAATGGGGAGAAGCTGAACCTCACCGCGCCCTCCGTCGCCATCTCGCACGGCATCGGCATGGTGCACCAGCACTTCATGCTTGTCCCGAGCCTGACGGTCGCGGAAAACATGGTGCTCGGCATGGCGCCCAAGAAGGGACTGTTCATCGACCACCAGAAGGCTGTGGAGATCACGAAGGAATATGCAGAGCGGTTTAATCTGCATGTCGAGCCCGAGGCGAAGGTCGTCGACATTCCGGTCGGCATGAAGCAGAAGGTCGAGATTTTGAAGGCGCTCGTGCGCGGCGCGAAGATCCTGATTCTCGACGAGCCGACGGCGGTTCTCACGACGCAGGAGACGACCGAACTCTTTAAAGAGCTCATCCATCTTAAAAATCAGGGCTATACCATCGTCTTCATTTCCCACAAGCTGAACGAGATCATGGAGATCACCGACCGGCTGACCATCATGCGAAACGGCCGCTCGATGGGCGTTTACAACACGTGTGATGTCACAAAGGAGGATATCTCCCGCCTGATGGTCGGGCGCGACGTCATCTTGAATGTTCAGAAGGACAAAGCCCAGCCGACCGACACCGTGCTTCGCGTGCGCGATGTGGAATACGTCAACGAGTGGCACAAGAAGGTGCTCGACAAGGTGTCGTTTGATGTGCGCAAGGGCGAGATCCTCGGCATTGCGGGCGTCGAGGGAAACGGCCAGAAGGAGCTCGTGGACATGCTCTTCGGCTTCAACACCCCGAACGCCGGTACGATCACGGTCGAGGGAGAGAACATTCTCGGCCTCACGCAGAGCAAAATTCGCGGCCTCGGCGTGTCCCTCGTTCCGGAAGACCGCATGCTATTTGGCATTGCGGGCACGGCCAGCATCGAGGAAAACATCCTCTCTGACCGCTGCGCGGACAAGCGCTTTAACAAAGGCCCGCTTTTCAACATGACGGCCATCCATGAAGAATCCGACCGGCTCATTCAGGAATACACGGTTCTATGCAAATCCAGAAAGCAGCAGGTCGGCATGCTCTCCGGCGGCAACATCCAGAAGGTCGTCGTTGCGCGCGAGTTTTCCAATGACCCGGTGCTGATTCTTGCCGACCAGCCGACGCGCGGCATTGACGTGGGCGCGACGGAATTTATCCGCAAAAAGCTCGTCGAGCTCTCGCGCTCGGGCATCGCGGTGCTGCTTGTCTCGGCTGACCTCAACGAGGTCATGGAGCTCTCGGACAGCCTGATCGTCATGCAGGGCGGCCACATCGCGGC
Organism: uncultured Oscillospiraceae bacterium; assembly: GCA_934668605.1. Taxonomy (GTDB): domain Bacteria; phylum Bacillota; class Clostridia; order Oscillospirales; family Oscillospiraceae; genus CAG-170. Next base: position 5,468 of record CAKUNY010000001.1, read on the forward strand.
TTACTTCGAAGATACATCTACGCTCACCGACGATCAGATGGGCGAGTACATGCTGGGCTTGAAGCAGCAGAGCGCCGAGCAGATCAGGAGGGTTTGTCATGACTAAAAAACGTGAACTCATGTTCTCCATCGTGCGGGGGCTTCTTGCGATTCTCATTGCGCTTCTTGTCGCGACGCTGCTGATTTTCATCAGCGCGAACGGCGACAGCGTCTCGGAAAAGCTCGCGTCCACCGGCGACGCGCTCAAGCAGATGCTCGTCGGCCCGCTGTTCCGTATGGGCAAAAACGGCACGCGCTTTGAAACCAAGCGCCTGACCGACATTCTGGCCTCGATGATCCCGATCATCTTCACCGGCCTTTCCGTCTGCATCATGTTCTCCGCAAACCAGTTCAACATGGGCGCGGAGGGCGGCATCATGCTCGGCGCGTTCGTGACCGGCATGGCGGCCATCTATCTTCCCATGCCCGCGGGGCTTCACCCGATCGTGGCAATTCTGCTCGGCGGCATTGCCGTAGGCGTGATGATGCTCCTGCCGGCGCTTCTCAAGAGCAAGCTCGACGTGAGCGAGATGGTGTGCTCGCTGATGCTCAACTACATCGTCATGTACCTCATCAAATTTGTCCTCAACACCTATCTTGCCGATAAGTCGAAGGGACAGATCCAGTCCTATGAATTTCTGGAGTCCTCCAAAATCGCGCAGCTCGTGGACGACGGCTCGAAGCTCTCCGTAGGCTTTGTGATCGCCATCGCGGCGGTCGTGCTCTGCGGCCTTTTCATGTACCGCACGCGCTGGGGCTATGCCATCCGCATGATCGGCATCAACCAGGCGTTCTCGAAGTATTCCGGCATGAAGGTCGGCGCGATCGTTGTTCTCTCGCAGGTCTTCGGCGGCTTCCTCGCGGGCGTCGGCGGCGGTATTGAGATGCTCGGCCGGTACAAGACCTTCTCATGGAGCTCGCTTCCCGGCTACGGCTGGACGGGCATCACGATTGCGATTCTCGCCGGCAACAACCCGTGGTTCGTGCCCCCGGCGGCGTTCTTTATGGCGTATCTGTCCAAGGGCTGCGAACTGATGGCGACCTACGCGAAGGTTCCTGCGCAGCTGATCGATATCATTCAGGGCGTGATCTTCCTGTTCTTCGCGGCCGAGCAGTTCCTGTCGAAATACCGGCAGAAGCTCGTTGTCAAGTCTGCCGAAGAAGAGATCGCGCGCAAGAAGGCCTTGGACGAAGCGAAGGAAGGAGGCAGCGTACATGCTTAATTTTCTCAAAATGATGCTCACGCCGGAGTTCTTCTTCTCGATTTTGCGCATCTCCGCGCCGATCCTCTTTGCGACGCTGGGCGCGATCGTGGTCGAAAAGGCGGGCTTCTGCAACATCGGCTTGGAAGGCATTATGATGTTCGCCGCGCTCACCGGCTCTCTCGTCAGCTACTACGCAAGCAGCTGGTTCTGGGGACTTCTCGCCGCGCTCGCGATGGGCACGCTGATGGGACTCATGATGGGCTTCTTCGCCTTCCAGCTCAAGACGAATATTACCCTTGTCGGTATTGCCGTCAACATGATGGGCTCGGGCGGCACGCTGTTTTTGTGCAAGGTCATTACGAACCTCACCGAGGGCAAGGCGATGGCGTCTTCTACCGGCCTCATCACCTCGACGCTCTGCGTTCCGAACATCACGATTCCGCTTCTGAACAAAATTCCGTTCCTGGGCGGCGTCATTTCGGGGCACAGCCTGCTTACCTACCTCGCCTTCGTCATCTGCGGCCTGACCTCGGTCATGCTCTATAAGACGAGCCTCGGCATGAATATCCGCGCCGTGGGCGAAAACCCGAACGCGGCGGCCTCCGTCGGCGTGTCGGTGCTCCGCATCAAATACACTGCGATCGCCTACTCCGGCCTCATGGCGGGCTTTGGCGGCGCGTTCATGTCGATGTCCTACGCGCAGGGCTGGAGCCTTGACATGGTCGCCGGACGCGGCTTCATCGCGCTGGCGGCGCAGGCAATGGGCTCGGGCGAATGCCTCGGCGGCATGCTCTCCAGCCTGATCTTCGGCTTTGCACAGGCGCTCGGCATCAAGTTCTCGGCTGTCGGCCTGGACTCGAACCTTGCTTCCCCGATTCCCTACGCGGTCACGATCATCGGCCTTGTGGTCTTCTCGCTTGTCCGCAGAAGCAGAATCAAGAAGCAGCACGCGGCATCTCAATTGTAAGTATCAGCGCCCGCCCGAACGGGCGGGCGCGTCTTGCTTTGTAGGCAGATGCATGATTTCGCCGGCAGGTTTCCTCACGTTTTGGATTTTCCTGCGCGGGACGATGTGGGCATCGTCCCCTACGGCACGCATCGATAGAACCTTGAATTTTTCCAGTTTTACGTTTGGAGGAACTATGTCTGAATTGAAAAAAATCCCCGTTATTTTAGACGGCGACCCTGGCCATGACGACGCGATCGGCTGGACGCTGGCGCAGGGAAGCGGCCGGTTCGACATTCTGGCCGTCACGTCCTGCAGCGGCAACGTCGGCATTAAAAAAACGACCTACAACGCGCTTCGCGTCTGCACGCTGCTGGGCATTGACGCGCCGATCGCTGAAGGCTGCCCGCACCCGTTGACGGCGGACGTGATGAACGCCCCTTCGGTGCATGGAGAGTCCGGCCTGGATGGCCCCGCGCTTCCCGAGCCTTCGATGAAGGTATCTCCCCTCGGCGCGGTTGAGCTCATGGCGAAGGTGCTGCGCGAGTCGCCCGAGCCGGTTACGATCATCCCAACAGGCCCTGAGACGAATGTGGCGGCGCTTTTGCTTTCGCATCCGGAGCTGAAACCCAAGATCAAGCAGATTTCCCTCATGGGCGGCGGCATCGCCTACGGCAACTGGACGCCCGCGGCGGAATTTAACATTCTTGTTGACCCCGAGGCGGCGAAGATCGTCTTCGAGTCTGGCATTCCCATCATCATGGCAGGGCTCGACGTGACGGAAAAAGCGCTCATCATGCCCGAGGACTTTGAGCGCATCCGCGCGCTGGGAAACCCGGTGAGCGATATTGTCGCCGCATGGCTGGAGTTCTTCTATAAATTCCACAAGTCCATCGGCTACGAAGGCGCGCCCATGCACGACCCGTGCGCGGTGATGGCGCTGATTCACCCGGAAGTCTTTACAATGCGCCCCATGCACGTCGAAATTGAGACGCAGGGCGAATACTGCCGCGGCTGCACCGTGGGAGACCAGCTCGGCCTCTCGGGCAAAGCGCCGAACGCGCAGGTCATTCTGGACGTTGACCGCAAGGCCTTTGCCGACCGGCTGGTCGAATCGATGAAATTTTATGGGGAGGGCGCGAAATGAACAAATACCCTGTCTGGCTGGACTGCGACGTGGGCGTAGACGACGCGATCGCCATCATGGCGCTGCACGCGCTGGAAGAAACGGACCTTCTCGCCATCTCCACCGTGAGCGGCAACGTGCCGCTTTCATCGACGTTTTCCAATGCGCACCGGATGAACGGCCTTATGAAGACGAACTACCCGGTTTACAAGGGCGCGGATCGGCCTTTGATCGTCCAGCCGCAGTATGCCTACACGTTCCACGGCAAAAACGGCCTCGGAGACGTGGAGCTTCCGCTGCCGGAGGATGCCAAAATGCTGGATACGCCCGCATGGGACGCGCTGTATGCCTGCGCGAAGCAGCACCCGGGCGAGCTCCGGCTCATTGCCATCGGGCCTCTTACAAACGTCGCCATTGCGCTCACGAAATACCCGGAGCTCAAGACGCTGCTTCACACCATTCTTATCATGGGCGGCGCGGCAGTCGGCGGCAACGTAACTCCGGCGGCGGAATTCAACATCTACGCGGACCCCGACGCGGCGCAGATCGTCTTCAAGTCCGGTGTTCCGATCGTAATGTGCGGGCTGGACGTGACGATGCAGGCGATGCTCCGCCCGGAGGACTGGGACGAGCTGGAAGCAAGCGGCACCGAGGCCGGAAAATTCACGAAGGCCTGCGTGCAGAAGGCGTGGGCGTTCTGCAAATCGATCGGCCTTCCCGGCGTTGCAATGCACGACGCGTGCCCTGTGATGTATCTCGCGCACCCAGAGTTCTTCCGCGCGGAGGAGGCGGGCGTGTATGTTGAGACGAGAGGCTCTATCACGCGCGGCAAGACCGTGACCGATCTTTACAGCGACAAGCAGTTTGAGACGAAAAATGCCATGGTCGTCCTCGGCGTCGACCGGGACAAATTCATCGGGGTTTTAAAGGACTGCATCCGAAAAATCTGAAGAGCGACAAAAACCTGCCTGCTGAAGTTCTCAACAGGCAGGTTTTTTTCTTGAAAATCAAAGCGAGGCCGCGAGCGCTTCGGCCTTTTTGCAGGCTTCTTCCAGCGATGCTTTCCCGTCAAAGCCCGCTACATCCATCCCGTCGGCCGCGACGCAGTGGTACCGGTCAAAGCCAAAGAATGTATGCAGCGCGTCTAAATACCGGCTTCCCATCTCCATAGGGTCGTCCGTGTAAAATCCGCCGCGCGCCGTCAGGAACACGAGGTCCGTGCCGCGGCAAAGGCCAACAAGGCCTGTTTCATTTGCGCCGAACGTGATGCCGTCGAGGCTGACTTGCTCAATGTAGAGCTTCAGAAGCGCGGGGAAAGCCAAGTCCCAGAAGGGGGCGGCGATGACGACAAGATCGGCGTTTGCAAACTGCTTTGCGTATCGAAAGCGCGGGTGCGAGAAATCGCCTGTTTCCAGAAGACGCTGCCGCTGCTCAAAAAAATCTCCCATGAGCGGGGCCAGATTCTCCTCCGTCAGAACGAGGCGTTCGACCTCGCAGTCGGATGGCGCGGCGCTTAAAAATCGCTCCAGTATCTTTTTTGTGCGCGATTCCTCTTTTCGGATGCAGCAGTCAACGACCAGTAATTTTCTCATTTGCCGCCCCTCGTTTCCAGAAGATAAAAGGCCTCCAGCGCCGTGAGAATTTCAAGCCGCTCGCCCTTCGCCGTGGCGCTCTCGCCGCCTGCGTAATCCCCGATCGCGTCCGCCGTATCCTCGCCGTAGAGAACGACGTTGTTGAGAATCGAAGCTGTCTTCATGCCGCGCAGGCGGCCGATGGTAAACAGCGCCGCCGTCTCCATGTCCGCGCCCAGAACGCCTTTTTTGGACCAATAGGCGCTCTCGGCTTCGTTTTCCTCGTGGTAAAAGCTCTCGTGGCTGTGGCAGATGCCCTCGTGCGTCACCGCGCCGAGCTTTTTCGCCGCCTCCACGCAGCAGCTATAGAGCGTAAAGTCTGCCACTGCCGGGTAAATCGCGGGCACATAGGCCTTCGACGCGCCGTCGTCCCGCACCGCGCCGGAGACGAGAATCAGCTCGCCCAGTCCGATGCCCTTTTGCAGCGCGCCGCAAGAGCCGATGCGAATGGCCGCCTGCACGCCGATGTTGTGAAGCTCCTCCACCGCAATACCCGCGGAGCTGCCGCCGATGCCGGTCGAAAGCGCGAGCACATCCACACCCTTGTACCGCCCGCGCAGGCTGCGGAACTCGCGGTTATACGCCAGCTCCTGCACGTCTTCCAGCTCCTTTGCGATGCGGTCGAGCCGCGCCGGGTCGCCCGGGAGGATCGCATAGCGAATGCCGAGCGTTTCATCAAGACAAATGTGCGCCTGTTTCATGATCGTCTTCCTTTCGTATCTGTTCGTTTGTTTATCGCTATTTTACAGGATTCTAGTCCGGGAAACAAGCCCCTTCCGCCGCGTCCGTCCGCAAAAACCGCCGGGCATACGCGCCCGCGCCCGTGTTTTTGAGATACACGACGTTCAGCTCATGCACCCCTGTGAGCGGCGGGCAGAAGAAGTGGCCGAACTGCGGCGCGTCCTTTACGACGGCCTCATACAAAAAGCTGATGCCGCACCCCGCCGAAACGAGCTCGCGGATGATTTTGAAGCTGCTGATGCACACCCGGCTCTGAAACGCCTCGACAGTGTAGCCCTGCTGGGTGAGCTCGCGCTCTAAGATATTTCTTGTGCCCGAGCCGGGCTCCCGCAGAATCAGGCGCTCGGAAAAGAGCGTTTCAAGGCCGATGTGCTGCCCGCTCCAAGGGTGATTTGCCGCGCAGATGCCGATGTAGGGCTCTTCGCGCAGCAGAAAGTGATCGTACCGCCGCTTGTCAAAAATCCCCTCGAGCACGACAAAGTCCAGCTCTCCGGCCTCCAAATGAGAAAGAAGGTGCGCGGTGTTATCGACGGTAAAAAACAGCTCGTTTTCCGGGCGGGCGAGAAAGCGGCGGATTTCGGGGATCAGAATATAGTCGCCGATCGACTTTGTCGCTCCGATGCGAAGAAGCGTCTTGGGCTTTTCGGCAAGCAGCCTGGTCAGCTCCGCGTCGTTATATTGAAGCCCGATCGCGTAGCGCTCTAAAATTTCGCCCTGCGCGGTTTTGCGGAGCTTTCGCTCGTCGTAGGAAAAGAGCTTCACGCCGTACTGCGCTTCTAAAGACTGAATCTGCTTCGTGACGGCGGGCTGGGTCAGGTGGAGCTCGTCTGCCGCGCGGCGATAGTTCATTGTCCGGCAGAGCGTGAGGAAGGTCAAGAGCTTTTGATCCATGACAGGCCTCCTGATAAATAATCGGAATTATCAGATTCCGATTTATGATTTTATTTTATCATAAATCTGCGCTATAATGAAGCCGCAAAAGAGAAAAAAACGATACATTGGAGGAGATCTTGATGAAAACCGTCACAAAGCTGCTGCCCGGCTGTGCGCTGGCGCTGGTGCTTGCCGCGATTGCAAAGCTGCTTGAAACATGGGAGGCGTCCGCCGGGCTGCACCTCATCGGCGCGTCTGTGATTGCCCTGTTTCTCGGCATGATCGTCAACCGCTTTTATAAGCCCAACGACACAACAAGGCCCGGTATCCGCTTTACATCCAAGAAAATTCTGAAATTCGCGATCATCCTGCTCGGCGCGAGCCTCAATATTACGACCGTGCTCACCGTCGGAAAATTTTCGCTCACGGTCATGCTCTTTACGCTCGCGACCTGCTTCGGCCTCGGCTACTTCATCGGAAAAGCCCTTGGCCTGAACTGGAAGACCAGCAGCTTGATCAACGCTGGAACCGGCATCTGCGGCGGCTCCGCCATCGCGGCCATCGCGCCCGTCATTGACGCGACCGATATGGACATTGCCTATGGGCTGTCTGCCACGTTCCTCTTTGACATGGTGATGGTCGTCGTCTTCCCGATCCTCGGGCGCAGACTCGGGCTTTCCGACGCGGCGTTTGGCCTCTGGGCAGGCACGGCGGTAAACGACACCTCGAGCGTTGTGGCTACCGGCTACGCCTTCAGTGAGGCCGCGGGCGACTTTGCCACGATGGTCAAGCTCACCCGAACCCTTGCCATCATCCCGACCGTCCTCGTCTTCGCCGCCATCAGCCTGCGGCTGAAAAGGAAGGAAGCGTCGGCCGAGGGCGCGAGCGTGAAGGTCAACATGAAGTCCGTCTTCCCGTGGTTCATTCTGGGCTTTCTCGCGATGTCCGGCCTTACGAGCCTCGGTCTGATCCCGGTAAATCTGTCTGCGGCGCTCAAGTCCGTCAGCAAGTTCCTCATGGTCGCGGCACTCGCCGCCATCGGCCTGAACACCGATTTTAGAGCCCTCTGCAAGTCCGGCGCGAAGCCGATGCTCCACGGGTTTATCATCTCGCTGCTCGTTGTTCTTGTGGCCATCGGCGTGGAGTACATGCTCGGCATTGCCCCGACGGGGACGCTGGCCTGAGAAATCCATTTTATATGGAGCATCCCGGAGAGCCATAAAATCGTGTAGGGGCAGGCGACTCTGCCTGCCCTTTGGAAGTTACGAATTTGCCGTACTCTCCCATAAAAAACGGATTGTTCTGCGGGCGGACAGAGACGTCCGCCCCTACGAACCTCCCGGGAGTTTTCAAAAAATAACGAATCATGTAAAGAGCTGCGTAACGCAGCTCTTTTTTTGTTTGCCTCTTGACAACCAATACCCCCATAGGTATCATATACGCATACCCCATATGGTATCAGAAAAGAGGATAGGCATGAAGAAGCTGATGGAAAAGCTGGAGGCGCTTTTGGAGCTCGGCGGCATCAAAAAGGATGTGACGCTGCTGGCGCTGTCCGGAATTGCGGTCATTTGCAGTCTGTGCGGCGTGCGGCTTGGCGCGTTCGACCCGGCGTGGGTCGCGATTGTCCTGTGCAGCATGCCGATCGTATTGGAAGCCGTGATCGGGCTCGTGACAGCGTTCGATATCAAGGCGGACGTGCTGGTGTCGCTGGCGCTGGTCGCGTCGGTGTGCATCGGAGAAATTTTCGCCGCCGGCGAGGTCGCGTTCATCATGCAGCTGGGCGGCCTTCTCGAGGAGCTGACAGTTGCCAAAGCGCGCGCAGGCATTGAAAAGCTCGTGCATCTGACGCCGCAGACGGCTCGTGTGATCGCAAATGGAGAAGAGAAAATCATTCCCGCCGAAAAGGTACAGGCCGGAGATATCCTCCGCGTTCTTCCCGGCGAGAGCATCCCGGTCGACGGCGTGATCGTCTCCGGCCAGACCTCTATCAATCAGGCGGTCATGACGGGAGAATCTCTGCCGGTGGACAAAACCGTCGGCGATGAGGTTTCGTCCGGCACGGTCAATCAGTTTGGCGCGTTCGATATGAAGGCCACAAAGGTCGGCGAGGACAGCTCCATTCAGCGCATGATCCGCCTCGTGCAGTCGGCGGACGCGGGCAAGGCAAAGATCGTCGGCCTTGCAGACCGGTTCGCGACGTGGGTCGTCGTCATCGCGCTCACGGCGGCGGGGCTTACGTGGGCAATTTCGGGAGAAATCATCCGCGCGGTGACGATTCTGGTCGTCTTCTGCCCGTGCGCTCTGGTGCTCGCCACGCCGACGGCCATCATGGCCGCGATCGGAAACGCGACAAAGCACGGCTTTCTGGTGCGCGAGGGTGACGCCTTGGAGCGTCTCGCAGGCGCGAAGGTCATTGCGTTTGACAAAACCGGCACATTGACGCTCGGAACACCCGAGGTGACGCAGGTTCTGTGTGCGGACGATTCCGTTTCGCCGGACGAGCTTCTGCGCCTGGCGGCTGCCGCGGAGCAGCGCTCGGAGCACCCGCTCGGAAAGGCGATCGTGCGCGGCTGGAAAAAGGAGCACACGGATGCGCTTGCGGAGGCCGCGCAGTTTCAGATGCTTCCCGGAAGAGGCGTTTGCGCAAACGTCGAGGGACATACCGTTCTGGCCGGAAACCCGGCGCTTCTCGAGGCGCGCGGTGCGGCGCTTTCCGGGCTTGAAGCGGCGGAGCAGGCTATAAAGAGCGGCAGCACGGTGACATATGTCGCTGTGGACGGCCGATTTGCGGGCGCTCTGGTGCTGGCCGATACGCTGCGAACAGACAGCGCGGATATGATCGCGCGGCTCAAAACGCTCGCGGTGCAGCCGGTTCTGCTGACGGGCGACCATAAAGCGGCAGCCGATACGATTGCGAAGCTGGTCGGCATGCAGGACGTGCGCGCGGAGTGCTTGCCGGAGGACAAGCTGCGGTACATCGACGAATTTGAAACAGCCGGACAGCCGGTCTGCATGATCGGAGACGGCGTCAACGACGCGCCCGCGCTCAAAAAAGCGTCCGTCGGCATTGCAATGGGCGGCGTGGGAAGCGACATTGCCGTCGACGCGGCGGATATCGCGCTGGTGGACGATGAGATCCGCGAGCTTCCGCATCTCGTGGTGCTCTCGAAGCGGATGATGACGACGATCAAGCTCAATATGACGTTTTCCATGACGCTCAACTTTATCGCCATCATTCTTGCCATGACGGGCGCGCTCAGCCCCGTCGTCGGCGCGCTGGTTCACAACGCGGGCTCGGTGCTCGTGATTACAAATTCCGCATTTTTATTAAACTTCGTTCAAAAAAGGCAGGCCTTTTTTGAAAAAAATGCACCTCGACTGCGCGCATAATTTTTGCCCCGGTGGGGCAAAAATTCTACACTTGCGAGGTGATAGGTATATTTCCGGTCAGCAAAGCCGCCGGATAACATGAATTTTCAATTTATTTTGCCATCTGCGGATGGCAAAACTCTGCGAGGCAGCGGTAAGCGCCGGAGGACTTTTGGAGTCCTCCGGCGCGATGCGTTTTCTATCCGAAATTGCCGCAAACCGCGCGTCAATACAGATCCATCCACTTGACGCTCTGGTCGATTCTTGCAAATGTGATGCTGAGAACATGACCGCCGGGAGACACGATATCGAGCACATAGTAGCTGTCGGCTACGAACTGGAGGTTCGCGCACGCGCCCGATTCGTCCGTATAGACCTCCTGCCACGCCCACTTTTTGAGCGTCTTGTCCCCGTCCGGGAGCTTGTCGAAGACCGACTGCATCGCATCTCCAAGCACAATTTCGCGCGCGGCGGGAAGCGTGGATGTCACGCCGGTCGAAGTGTCTTCTGCGAAGCGGAAATTGATCCCGCGCAAGCGCCAAACGAGCTGGTCGTCGTAATGGAAAACATACATCACGCCGCCGGCTTCCATGCCGACGCCCGCCATCGTGTCGGACCAGATCTGATTGGGCTCGCCGATGAGCGCAAGTACCGTGTTGTAGTCCATCCCGGTCTCCACGCCGTTTTCCAGCACAAACTCACCGTCCTGTACGGGCACATCAAAGCTGACCGCGCCCTGCCCTGTGAGGTGGGCGTTTTCAGAAGGGAGCTCCACTGTTTCGCCGCCCGCCTTCGTCCAGATCAGCGTGCCGTAGCCATTTAGAAGGCTTTCGCGCTCGGCCCCGTTCGGGACGTACCGGAGCGAAACGGTTTGCCTGGTATCGGGGTCGGCGGCTGTGAGCGTCACCTCGCCGGTTTCCGCCTGCAAGAGCGCCCAGTCCGCCGTAAAATCAAAGCCCGCTTCGATGCCCGCCGGCCATGCGTCAAAGCCATAGCTTTCAGCATCCCGCCCCTCAAGCGCAGCGGCAAACACCTGCTTTGCATTTGTAAGCGCCTGCGCGTTGGACATGTCTTCGCACGCCGTCATGTTGAGCCGCAGAGAAGGCTTCGTCTTCATCGAGGCCGCGCAGAGCCCGGTCAGCGGCGCGTTTTCGTCAAACCAGCCGCCGTCTTCCAATTCGTGCTCGCTTACAAACTGGATGAATTCGGCCAGCATGTCCGATAAATAGCGGTAGCTGTCGCCGTCCCACGAAAAGGGTTCGTCCTGCAGCGTGTCTTTGAACAGGCAGTATAAAAGCGTCGTGCGCGAGGTGTCGTCACTGTAGCACTCGAGCGCCTTCCGGTCAGACAGCAGCTCCGGCAGAATCAGCGGGAGAACCTCCTCTGGCCGCTGCCGCAGCTTCACATAGGCCGAACGGTGCGCCTGCACGTAATCCTGATAGAGTGCGTCTTCGTTCTCCAACGGCTCTGCAAACTGCTCGAGCAGCGTTTCAACCGGCTCTTCCATGACAACTGCCCGCGATGCGCTAACTGCGGCGCTTTTCATCATCGGCGCCATTTCGTCTGTGCTGGCAGTCTCGCCCGTGTCTGCGCTTTCGGCCGTAAGCGAAGCTTGCAGGGGAGCGGCGGGAAGCGCAGGGCGGCGGCTTTTCCGCGCGCAGCCTGTCATGGAAGCAAGCAGCACGAGCGAAAGCAGCAGCGCGATTCGTTTTATGTTTCTCATCTTGTACCCTCCGGGAATATCTAGTGCCATTCTAGCAGAAAATGCTCCAAAAAGGCAGCCGTTTCCGGCATTTTAAGGATTTTTAAGAATTCCCGTTAAAGCGCGAACGTGCGGTAGACCTCGCCGGTCTCAATATTCTTCCACGAGAACACGCCGTCTTCAAAAATCATATAGCTGTGCGGCGAGTTTTCCTTCGGGATCGACACCGAGCCGGGGTTCAGATACATGAAGTCGCCGCAGTCTTCACACGCGGGAACATGCGTGTGGCCGTGGAGCAGAATGTCGCCCTTGGAAAACGGCAGCGGATGGGCTTTGTTGATCACGTGCCCGTGCGTGAGATAGACGGCTCTGCCGGAAAGTTCTAAAAAGCCGTAGTCCGCCAGCACCGGGAACGGCAGCACCATCTGGTCGACCTCGCAGTCGCAGTTGCCGCGCACGCAGAGGATTTTCTCTTTGAGGGGCGACAGCTGCGCGATGACCTCCTTCGGCGCGTACTCCTTCGGCAGATCGTTTCTCGGGCCGTGGTAGAGAATGTCGCCGAGGAAAATGAGCCGGTCGGGCTGCTCTTTTTTGTAAGCTTCCAGCATGCGCGTGCACCAGTAAGAAGAGCCGTGCAGGTCGGACGCGATCATCAGTTTCATATGGGGTTCCTCCTTGGGTCGTTTTCTCTATTCTACCGCATCCGGGCGAAAAAGAGAAGCGCCGGTTTCCGTTTTTTTGTCCGTCTCGGGAACTTCTTTTTCTCGCTGCTTTGTCGTAATTCACACTTGATTTTGTTCCTCCTGCGCCGTAAAATATCCGTATATTTGAAATTTTAAGCATTTGTGCGCGGATTGCGCGCGGAAAAGGAGGATGCAGACATGAGTGAACTGGCCAATCGAATTCCTGCCCTGTTTGGCAGCTGCGTATTTAATGAGGAGACGATGGAGCAGTACATCCAGTCCTCCGCCATGGACGCATGGCGCTCGTGTTTGCAGGAGGGCAAGGCGCTGAGTCTCGCCGTCGCCAACGACATCGCGGACGGCATGAAGGCCTGGGCCTTAGAGCACGGCGCGACGCATTTTACCCACTGGTTCCAGCCCATGACCGGCTACACCGCCGAAAAGCACGACAGCTTTATTTCCCCCGCCGGACACGGCCGGATTGTCATGGAGTTTTCCGGCAAGGAGCTCGTGCGCGGCGAGCCGGATGCGTCCAGCTTCCCCTCGGGCGGCCTGCGTGCAACGTTCGAGGCGCGCGGCTATACCGCGTGGGACCCCACGGCCTACGCTTTTTTGAAGGACAACACGCTCTATATCCCGACGGTTTTCTTCTCCTACTCCGGAGAGGCGCTCGATAAAAAAACGCCGCTTCTGCGCTCGATCGACGCGATGAGCCGGCAGGCGGTCCGCATTCTCCGCCTCTTCGGCGACACGAAGACCAAAAAGGTTTCAGCAAACGTCGGCCCCGAGCAGGAATATTTCCTTGTTGATAAGGAGCTTTATTTAAAGCGCGAGGACCTTCGCATGTGCGGCCGGACGCTCTTCGGCGCAAAGCCCCCCAAGGGGCAGGAGCTGGACGATCATTACTACGGCTCCATTCGCCCGCGCGTGACGGCCTATATGCAGGACCTGGACGAAGAGCTCTGGAAGCTCGGCATCTACTCCAAGACCAAGCACAACGAGGTCGCCCCCAGCCAGCACGAGATGGCCCCTGTGTACTGCGACTGCAACACAGCCTGCGACCAGAACCAGCTGACGATGGATATCATGAAGAAGGTCGCCGACCGGCACGGCCTCGTCTGCCTGCTGCATGAAAAGCCCTTCGCGGGTGTCAACGGCTCTGGTAAGCACGACAACTGGTCACTTTCCACCGACTCCGGCGAAAACCTCTTTGCCCCCGGCAAAACGCCCAGCCAGAACGCGCAGTTTTTGCTGTTCCTCACGGCCTTTATTGAGGGTGTCGACGAATATCAGGAGCTTCTTCGCTCGACAGTCGCGTTCGCCGGAAACGACCATCGCCTCGGCGCGCAGGAAGCGCCTCCCGCCGTCATTTCCATCTATCTTGGAGACGAGTTGAGCGACGTCATTGACTCCATCATCGGAGAGACCGACTACACCGACCGCAAAAAAGGCGCGCTTCGCATCGGCGTGGACGTTCTGCCCACGATTCCGCAGGACACGACCGACCGCAACCGCACCTCGCCTTTGGCCTTCACGGGCAACAAGTTTGAGTTCCGTATGCTGGGCTCGAGCCAGTCCATTTCCGGCCCCAACATCGTCCTCAACACGATCATGGCAGAATCGCTCCGCAAATACGCGGACGTTCTGGAAAAGGCCGAGAATTTTGAGACGGCGCTCCACACCCTGATCCGCGACGCGCTGCGCGAGCACCGCCGGATTCTCTTTAACGGCAACGGCTACGAGGGAAGCTGGCTCGAGGAAGCCGCGCGCCGCGGCCTTGCAAACCTCGTCTCCACCGCCGACGCGCTGCCCGCGTTCATTCTGGAGAAGAACATTGACCTTCTGTCCCGGCACGGCGTGTTCAGCCGCAGCGAAATGATGGCGCGGCACGAGATCCACATGGAAAACTACAGCAAGGTTATCAAGATTGAGACCTCTACGCTCATCGACATCGTCCAGCACACGCTGTTAAATGCCGCAACGGCTTATACGCGCGATCTTTGCACCACGATTTTGCAGAAGAAGGCCGCGCTTCCGGGCGAAACCTGCCGGGTGGAGTCCGCGCTCGCCGCGTCCGTCAGCCGGTTGGGAGAAGACCTCCTTGACCGCTGCGCCGCGCTCAAGACCGCGCTCGACACGATGCCCAAGGGACTCGACGCGGAGGCCGAGATGCACTACTGCCACGACCAGCTGGTGCCCGCGATGGGCAAGGTGCGCGAGACGATCGACCACATGGAAACGCTCGTCGCAAGCCCCTATTGGCCGGTGCCGACGTACTGCGATCTGCTGTTTTCCGTTTGATTCAGGCAGAAAAGTGCGCCGTGTCTGCTGACAATTTTACACGATCTTGGACACACGAAAAGCCGGGAAGCACCGATCTGCTTCCCGGCTTTTTTCATTTTCTGAATGCTTCGCCTTATGCCTCGTCATCCTGCTCGGTCAGGCTGCCGGTCAGCGTCGGCAGAACGCCGGGAATTTCGCCGCTCAGAAACTGGATGCGAAACTCCGCGTATGGCCGATGCTGGACGTTCAGCTGCGCGGCGAGCTTCTCTACGGCTGCGCGGCTCTTGGAAAACGGCGCGGTCATGGCGATGGGCTTATCATCCCGCCGCACAATCAGCCCGTATTCCCCCGAGCGCGGCTCGGAAAAGCACCGGTAGTCGAGCGACGGCTGCACATATTCGGCCAGCGTATACACAAGCGCCTTGGCGGTCGGCGCCTTTGTCAGTGTCCGGGCAAAAATGACCATAAGCAGCTCCCGGTTCCCACGCTCCCAGATGTCCGCTGCCGCGCGCGCCAATGCACGCGAGATCGATTCCGGGCTCTTCCCGGTTTCCTTCCGGACGGCGCTCCAGATCCTCTTCATCTGGAATTCCTCCCGCGGCACATCCTTCGCCGCCTCCACGGCGAGACAGAGCATGTTGTAACAGGTATTTCCCCAGCGGCCACTGAGCTGCATGACGGTTGACCGGACGTCCTTCATAAAAAAGGCCCTCTTTCTTCAGAATGTTCATCATGTGATGCGTTTTTTCCCGTATTTGCCTGTATTATATCATAATATGCCGTAAAGTACGCGCCATAATCTGGCATTCGGACGTGAGCAGACACGAAGTGACAAAACTTTGTAGTTTCTTACCAAATCCTCAGGATAAAATTCTTGCAGACTGGCAATACCTTCCTCGCTTTTTAACGGAAAAGAAACAGCCCCTGTGCAAAAAAGCAGAAAGATGGAGACTTTCCAGGCGCCGCAGCGTTAAGAAAAAAGAGCCTGCCCCGGCTCGCCCTCTTCCCGTCTGCGCAAAAAAGCGCAGGGAAGACAGCTTCGTCCGTCCCTGCGCTTTGCTATTGGCTTTTCATTCCAGTGCGTCAAAAACCTCGTAGAGTTTCGCCCCGCAGGGCGAAATAAAATGGAAATCCATTTTATCCGGCGGCTTTGCCGACCGGACAGGACAGCCGTTAGCGGTTTTACCGCTTACGGATGTCGCGTGCCCCTTGCGGGTAAAAATACCTATCGCCTCGCAAGTGTGGAATTTTTGCCCCATCGGGGCAAAAATTATGCGCGCAGTCGAGGCGCAGCCCCTTCTGTCAAGAAAGCGTCAGCTTTTTTGACAGTCTCTTATTCATCCATCGGTTCCATCGCGTCGAGAAGCGGCTTTCTGACCGCGCCCATAAACAGGCTCCCGGCGTTATCGTGGACAATGTTCAGCGCGCCCGCGACCTGCCCGAGCGGCATCTTGCCGTCGAAGAACACGTCCAAGTCCAGCAGAAATACCTTCTGCTCCTCGACCTGCCGCGTGCGGTTGTCGACCTTTCGAAGAAGGCCGGGGCCGCATTTGATATTGGCCTTCGCCCCGCCCGGCATGGTCGCGGTCACGGTCTGCTCGGATTTTAAAAACAGCTGACGCGCGCTGTCCTCGTCTCCCATGAGCCCGAGATAGCCTGGGGAAATGAGCTCGCGCCACGATGTTTCCTCCATCCCGACTGCGTCTTTGTTGAGCGCGTTCATATACCGCAGCCCCACGCGGGAAAAATACGACGGCTGATACGTCTCGATGAACGCGGCCAGCACCACATCCAGCCGCTTGGCAAAGTCCTCCCAGCGGGTATAGCGCGTGGTGGAAAGCGCGATAAAGCCCTTCGTCAGGCTGACCTTCCACGCGCCGTCAGCGGAAATGAACTGATAATTGTTGACCGTCCCCTGCTCGACCATCTTTCCGCCCACATTCTTGGGCGGCAGCGGCTCGAGCTTTTTTCCGTACTGGGGATACGCCTGCCGGATGGCGTCCTGGAAGTCGGCAGGCTCGTGCGCCTCGATTTTCAGAATCTCCGGGAAACGCAGCTGGCAGATGACCTCGATGAGCTGGTTGCGCCTGTAAATTTTACGCGGCTGATTGGAAAACATCCTCATCTCTCGCTTTCGTTCTTTTTATACTTATTTTAAGTATACCGTTTTTTAACGAAAATGCAAGCCGTGTCTTGTTTCCATCGCTTCGAATTTGTGCTATACTATGGCAAGAATCACAAAGGAGTTTTCTATGGAATTTTTAAGGCTTCTGGAATCCGTCCGCGTCCCGGCGCTCGACGCGTTTTTTTCCGCCGTCACATATTTGGGCGACGAGCTGGCGTTCATGGCGCTGGCGCTGCTGTTATTCTGGTGCGTCGACAAGCGCATGGGATATTATGTATTCGTAGTGGGTCTGTTCGGTACGCTCGCCAACCAGTTTCTCAAAATTCTCTGCCGTGTTCCCCGGCCGTGGGTGCTCGACCCCGGCTTTACGATCGTCGAATCCGCGCGCGCCGCGGCGACGGGGTACTCGTTTCCGTCCGGGCACACGCAGAACGCCGTGGGGACCTTCGGGGCCATCGGCCTTCTGGCAAAGCGCAGATGGGTCAAAATCGCGTGCCTCGCGCTGGTCCTTCTTGTGCCGTTTTCGCGGATGTATCTGGGGGTCCACACGCCGCTGGACGTCGGTGTGGCATTCCTGATGGCGGCAATTCTGCTCGCGGCGTTTTATCCCGTCTTCCGCTCGGAAGAAAAAACCAAAGGTGCCATGCCGTATCTTCTCGCGGCGGGCATTGCGCTTGCCATCGTATTCGTCTTCTATGTCAGCGGCATCCGCGCAGACTTTGCCCCCGGCTCGGAGGATGCGAGCAATCTCGCGCATGCGGTCAAAAATGCGTGGACGCTTCTGGGTGCAATTGCGGGGCTTCTTACGGTCTTCCTTGTCGACCGGAAAACGCTGCGGTTTGAGACGCGCGCGCCCCTTCCGGGGCAGATTTTAAAATTTGTCCTTGGTCTTGTGCTTGTGGCAGGCGTGAAGGCGGCGCTGAAGCCTCTGTTTTACGCCGTTCTTCCTTCGGGCCCTGCCGATTGCCTGCGCTACTATCTCGTCGTGCTGCTGGCGGGGATCGTCTGGCCGCGCACGTTCTCGTTCTGGGCAAAGCTCGGAGCAAAGAAGGAGGCGTAGGCAGTTGCTGATCTGGGTTATTTTCGTGCTGCTCGCCATATTTCTGGGTCTCGGCTATTATGTGATCCATCTCGCCGTCACGGGCAGGCGCTACACGCAGGAATCTCTTGCCGCGCAGCTGGATAAACCGGCCTACCGGGAGATCAGGGAAACGTCTCTTGCATCGACTGGCTGGGTGGCCTCGCATGCGCACGAAGAACTTCACGTCATGAGCTACGACGGAAAGCTTCTTCACGCAACGTTCCTCCCCAAGGAGCACGCAAAGGGCACAATTCTGCTGTTCCACGGCTACAAGTCCTGCTGGCAGATCGATTTCGGCCTCGTCCTTCCCTACTACTACGATACGCTTGGCTATTCCCTGCTGCTCGTCGACCAGCGGGCGCACGGACAGTCCCAGGGGAAATACCTCACCTTCGGCGTGCGCGAGCGCATGGACGTCATCTCGTGGGCGACCTACATGGGTCAGAAGCTCGGGCCGGACGCGCCGCTCATTTTAGGAGGCCTCTCGATGGGCGCGACGACGGTCCTGATGGCGAGCTGCTTCGAGTTCCCCGCGAATGTCCGCGCGATCATCGCCGACTGCGGCTTTACAAGCCCCTATGCCATCGCAAAAAGCGTTCTGCGCCGCGACTATCCCAGGCTGCCGGTCGGGCTGCTTCTTCCCATCTGCGGCCTTTTTACAAGGCTTTTTGCTGGCTTTGGCCTGCACGATGCTTCGACGTTAGACGCGGTGCGCGAAAGCCGGTACCCGATTTTGTTCATCCACGGCACGGGCGATACATTTGTCCCCTGCGAGATGACGAAAGAGGCCTATGCCGCCTGCACGTCAGAAAAAGAGCTGGTCTTGGTAGACGGCGCGGAGCATGGAAAGAGCTATCTGGTGGAAAAAGGCCGCGTGGAAGAAGCGCTTTGCCGCTTTCTTGCGGCGTATACAGAGTAAAAGGAGGATTCCCCATGACGCAGCATGAAATCACGAAGGCCGCGCCGCTGCTGGACGCGAGCGGCAATCTGACAGAGCCCGGCTGGGCGCGGTCCCTGCTTCCGGTCTACTGCCGCTCCCAGATCCGCGCGCCGAAAACGCGCATCAAGGAATGGGACTATTACTGCATCACAGACGGGCACATCGGGCTCGCGCTTACGATTGCGGACAACGGCTATATGGGGTTAGATTCCATCTCGTTTTTGAACTTCGACGAACGCTTCGAAATCACGAAAAGTCCCATGCGGCTGTTTCCGATGGGAAAGACGCATCTTCCCGAGAGCTCCCGGCTTGGCGCGAGCGAGATCGCCGCATCCGGCTACGCTCTGGCCTTTTATCACGAGGACGGCGCACGCCAGCTGTCATTTCACATGGACAACTTCCGCGGCAAGGACACGATTGAGGGCATTCTTACCCTGACGGACGAGCCGATTGAGAGCATCGTCATTGCCACGCCCTTCGACAAGCCCGGCCATTTTTACTACAACCAGAAAATCAACTGCCTGCGCGCTTCCGGCTGGATCGAGCTTGGCGGAGAGAAATTTGAGCTGACCCCCGACCGATTCTTTGCCGTCCTGGATTGGGGCCGCGGCGTGTGGACCTACCACAACACGTGGTACTGGTCGAGCGCGTCGGGGGAACTGGACGGTGTGCCGTTCGGCTGGAACCTCGGCTATGGCTTCGGCGATACGTCCGCCGCGACGGAGAACGCGCTGTTCTATAATGGAACGCTTCACAAGCTGGAACATATCAATTTTGAGATACCCATCAAGGCTGGACGCGAGGATTTTCTCGCCCCGTGGCGCTTTACAAGCTCCGACGGCCGGTTCGAGATGCAGTTTCAGCCGGTCCTCGACCGCGCCGCCTGCACGGACCTGAAGCTTCTGAAGTCTGACCAGCACCAGGTCTTCGGAAAGTTCACAGGAACGGCCGTTTTGGACGATGGAAGCGCGCTTTCGGTGCGCGATTTCTTCGGATTTGCGGAGAAAGTGGAAAACAAGTGGTAGCGTGGAGCTGTGCATTGCTCCATCTGACGCGGCCGTGGAACACTAGATATTGTGTTCCACGGCCGCATTTCGTTTTTTGAACACAAGATTTTGTCTCAAAACCAGTTTTTGCTCTTGACAAGGCATGTGCAATCTAGTATATTGTCTATGGCGCTTCCGCAGGTGGCACATTTCGTTTTACTTTGCGGATGCAACCACAAGATATTGTGTTCGCGTGTGCAGGAAGCGATGCAGAGCTTCGCGTCTTCCTGCACCGCGTCTGTCATAACGGACTTGGAAAGAGGGAGCATATGAAAATTATCAAGCGCAACGGCTCGGAGGCCGTCTTCGATATCATGAAGATCATCTCCGCCGTCACAAGAGCCAATAACGTCGTGGAAGAGGCCGACCGCCTGACCCCGATGCAGATCCGCCGCATCGCCGAGAGTGTGGAGCTCAGCTGTCAGTCGATGAACCGAGCGCTCAGTGTCGAGGAGATCCAGGACCTTGTCGAGCACCAGATCATGGCGCACGGGGCCTACGAGGTCGCGAAAAACTACATCACCTACCGCTATACCCGCACGCTCGTGCGCAAGTCCAACACGACGGACGAGAAGATCCTGTCCCTCATCGAGTCGAACAACGAAGAGGTCAAGCAGGAAAACGCCAACAAGAACCCCACCGTCAACGCTGTCCAGCGCGACTATATGGCAGGCGAGGTGTCAAAAGACCTCACGCGCCGGATGCTGCTGCCGCAGGAGATCGTCGAGGCGCACGAGGCCGGTATCATCCATTTCCACGACGCGGACTATTTTGCCCAGCACATGCACAACTGCGACCTCGTGAACCTGGAGGACATGCTCCAGAACGGTACGGTCATCTCCGGCACGCTCATCGAAAAGCCGCACAGCTTCTCGACCGCCTGCAACATTGCGACCCAGATCATCGCCCAGATCGCCTCCAACCAGTAC
Source organism: uncultured Oscillospiraceae bacterium (assembly GCA_934668605.1). Taxonomy (GTDB): domain Bacteria; phylum Bacillota; class Clostridia; order Oscillospirales; family Oscillospiraceae; genus CAG-170. The sequence continues at coordinate 26,190 of CAKUNY010000001.1, forward strand.
GGCGGCCAGTCGATTTCTCTTACCCACCTCGCGCCCTTCGTCGATGTGTCCCGGCAGAAGATCCGCAAACAGGTTTTGGAGGAGCTCAAGGACTTCGGCACCGAAGCCTCCGACGAGGCCATCTCCAAGGTCGTTGAAAAGCGGCTGCGCGACGAAATCCGCCGCGGCGTCCAGACCATCCAGTATCAGGTCGTGACGCTCATGACGACGAACGGACAGGCGCCGTTCATCACCGTCTTCATGTACCTCGGCGAGGCGCGCTCGGAACAGGAGCAGAGAGACCTTGCCATCATCATCGAAGAGACGCTCAACCAGCGCATCGAGGGCGTGAAGAATGAGAAGGGCGTGTGGATCACCCCCGCGTTCCCGAAGCTCATTTACGTGCTCGAGGATAACAACATCACAGAGGGCTCAAAATTCTGGTATCTCACGAAGCTCGCCGCCCGCTGCACGGCCAAGCGCATGGTGCCGGACTATATTTCCGAGAAGAAAATGAAGGAGCTCAAGCTCTCCAAGGGCGAGACGCCGGGCAATGGCGACGTGTACACCTGCATGGGCTGCCGCAGCTTCCTCACGCCCGACCGCTCCGGCAACGGCTGGAACAACGTGGCGAACGCCGGAAACTATGAGCCGGACAAGCCCAAGTATTACGGCCGGTTCAATCAGGGCGTTGTGACCATCAACCTTGTGGACGTGGCGCTCTCGTCCGGCGGCGCGCTCGATAAGTTCTGGAAGATTTTCGACGAACGGCTCGAGCTCTGCTACAAAGCCCTCATGTGCCGCCACAACCGCCTCAAGGGCACGCTTTCAGACGCCGCGCCGATCCTCTGGCAGTATGGCGCACTGGCGCGGCTCAAAAAGGGTGAGCCGATCGATAAGCTCCTCTACGGCGGCTACTCGACGATCTCCCTCGGCTACGCGGGACTTTACGAGTGCGTCAAGTACATGACCGGAAAATCCCACACCGACCCGGCCGCGACGCCGTTTGCGCTGGAGATCATGCAGCACATGAACGACGCGTGCAAGCGCTGGAAGGAAGCGACCGACATCGACTTCTCGCTCTACGGCACGCCCCTGGAGTCCACGACGTATAAATTCGCCAAGTGCCTGCAAAAGCGCTTCGGCCTCGTCGAGGGCATCACGGACAAGAACTACATCACAAACTCCTACCACATCCACGTCACCGAGCACATCAACGCCTTCGATAAGCTCGCCTTTGAATCGCAGTTCCAGGCGCTCTCCCCCGGCGGCGCGATCAGCTACGTCGAGGTGCCGAACATGCAGAACAATCTCGACGCGGTGCTCGAGGTCATGCGGTTTATCTATGATCACATCATGTACGCCGAGCTCAACACCAAGTCGGACTACTGCCAGGTCTGCGGCTTCGACGGCGAGATCGAGATCAAGGAAGACCCCGACGGCAAGCTCGTCTGGACGTGCCCGCAGTGCGGCAACACCGACCAGTCGAAGATGAACGTGGCCAGACGCACCTGCGGCTACATCGGAACCCAGTACTGGAACCAGGGCCGGACGCAGGAGATCCGCGACCGCGTACTTCATCTGTAAGACACGGAACATAAAAACGAATACAGCCTCGTCTGTCCGCGCCATTCCGGCGGGATGAACGGGGCTGTTTTTTTGTTTTGAGAAATCGAAAATTGCCTCTTGACACTGACACTGTGTCAGGCTTTACAATACGTGTGAGCTCAAGAAAATAGAAATTTGCATGGAGGGTACCGCCTTGCTGAAAATCGGAGATTTTTCCAAGCTGTCAAGAATCAGCGTCCGCATGCTGCGGCATTACGACGAGATCGGGCTCCTGCGCCCCGTCTTTGTCGACCAGTTTACCGACTACCGCTATTACGCAGAGAGTCAGCTTCCCATCGTCGGGCGCATCACCGCGCTCAAGGACATGGGCTTCCGGCTGGCAGAGATCAGCAGTCTTCTTGCGCTGTACGACGACAAGGTGGCGTTAGACGCGCATCTGGCCGCGCAGCAGCAGACCTTAGAAGCTCTGGCGGAGGACACCGCGCAGCGGCTTCGCCTGATCGAGACGGCAAGGACAAAGCTGAGAAAGGACGAACCTATGAACTACAATGTAACCCTCAGAACCCTTCCCGCGCGCTATTGCGCAACCGTCCGCATGACCATCCCCCGCTACGAGGCCGAGGGCATGGTGTGGGACGTTCTGTGCCGCGAGACGGCCGCGATGGCGCTCGTGCCGGACGACCCCTGCTACTGCGCCGTGGAATTTCTGGACAACGAGTATAAGGAGACGAACGTCGAGATCATGGCCTCCAAGTCCGTCAAGGGCACGTATCCGGACACCGAGCACGTGAAGTTCCAAACACTTCCCGCCGTCACCTACGCCGGCTGCACCTTCAAGGGCGGCTACGAGCAGATCAACGACGTTGTCGCCGCCGTCAGCGCGTGGATTGACGCAAACGGCTACGATTACGCGGGCGCGATGTTCGACATCTATCACGTGAGCCCCCATGAAACAAAAAGTCCCAACGAATTCGTCACAGAAGTGTGTTTCCCGGTTCGGGTCTGTCAAAAAAGCTGACGCTTTCTTGACAGAGGGGATTACGCCTCGACTGCGCGCATAATTTTGCGCTGGAGGCGCAAAATTACACACTTGCGAGGCGAGCGGTATTTTTCCGGTCAGCGAAGCCGCCGGATAAAATGAATTTTTACTTTATTTCGCCCTGCGGGGCGAAACTCTGCGAGGCTTTTAGCAGATGAAACGCCCGTGGATGGAGCCAATCCATCCGCGGGCGTTTGGTTTTATAAGGTCTTTTCGAGCTCGTCGGGCAGAATCTCCGCGCAGAGCGCCCGGTAGCGTTTGTTTTCTTTTAAGAACGCGTCCGCACCGGGAAGATGTTTGAGCCGCGTCAGGAAGATCAGAAGCTCCTGCCCCGCACCAAACGTCGCATGCACAAAGTCCATCGCGTTTTGGATTCGCTTCTCCAGTGCGTGCTCCGCCGCGTCCGTCTGCGCCGTCCCATCTTCCACCGCAGCTTGCAGCGGCGCGAGATTTTCCGCACCGTCCAGCAGCGCATGCACCCTTGCCGCAAATTCCCGCTCCCACGCTTCTTCCTCGGGGGCCAATACGCCGAGCTCCTTTCGAAGCGCCATCGCAGCTTCCCGCCGGGAAAGATTCTCCTTCGCCGCAGAAAGCGGATTGTTTGCCGATTGCACGCTGGACAGAAAGCTCACAAGGCTCCCCGTCAGCGCCTTTTTCTGCCGGAAGGTATTCAGCTCCCGCGAGACGGCGTGCAGCAAAAATTCCGTTGCCGCCAGACGCGCGTCAAAGCCCATAGCCCGCAGCTCCGGCGCAGAGGCTGTTTCCTGCCCCGACAGAATTTTCGCAAGGTCGAGCCGATCCCGGCAGGCCGCAAAGAGCCGGAAAAACGCCGCAAACGACGCGGCGATCTCCTCATGCTGCAAAAACTCTCCAAACAGCGTGTCTTGTATCTCGAAGCCCAGCCGCTCGTAGCTTGTGAGCAGCTGTGACAAATCCTCCCAACCGCGCGCGGTCACAAAGCTTCTGCCGTGCGCGTGCCGCTCCACGCAGAAAAAGTGCTCCGGGTTCAGCTCCAAATACGACAGCACTGCCGGATGCAGCCCCTTCTCGTGCGCGTAATCGCGCCAGACATGGTAGTCGGCCTCGATCTGCAAAAGGCGCACCCGGTCCATTGTAACCGTGTCGAACGTCCGGGCCGATTCGTTGTAGGCCGGAGGATTTCCCGCCGCCGCGATGACCCAGCCCTCGGGAAGCGCATGCGTTCCGAACTGCTTGCTTTGCAGCAGCTGGAGCATCGCGGGCATGAGCGTTTCCGAGACGCAGTTGATCTCATCCAGAAATAAAATGCCGGTCGGGAGGCCGGTTTTTTCGATTCTTTCATAGACGCTGGCTAAAATTTCGCTCATCGTGTACTCGGTCGCAGTATAAGCCTTCCCGCCGAATGTCTTTTCGCGCAGCATGGGAAGCCCCAAGGCGCTCTGGCGCGTGTGGTGCGTCATGGTGTAGGACACGAGATTCACGCCAAGCTCCTGCGCGAGCTGGTAGAAAATCGCCGTCTTGCCAACGCCCGGAGGCCCCATCAGAAGAAGCGGCCGCTGCCTTGTCAATGGGATGCTCAGCGCGCCCAGTGCGTCTCGCTCGGTATAGGCCAGCACCGTGCGCCGGATCTCGTTTTTCGCCTGTTTTATATCCATCCTTCGTCCCTCCCGGGCTTTTCCGCGTCCAGAATGAGCGTCATTGCCCAGCGCGGAATGTTGATATCGTCGTATCGGTATTGGAGCATCACGAACGCAACGGGGTAATCGGGCGCTTTTTCGGGGAACACGCCGTAGCCGTCTGTAAAGTAAAGAACGCCCCCGAGCCTTGCAAACTCGCCGTTTTCAACAAGCTCGTCGATGCGCCGGAAGGCCGGGCGAAAATCCGTGCCCCCACCGCCATAGAGCTCGAGGTGATCGAGGTACCACTGAAACTCGTCGAGATTTGTCACCAGCGCGTCCTGCTGCACCTCGCAGTCGCATTGCAGGATGTGGAGCCGGAACCGGTCAAAAAACAGCCGCTCGCGCAGCAGAATATCATGCACCGCGCGCAAGAACCAGCTCGTCATCCCCCGCGAACAGGAAGCCGAGGTGTCGATCACGATCGCAAGCTCCCGGAGCTTCCGCTCTTCGGAGTACTCCAGCGGCTCAAGGAGCGCCGCGCCGTCGTAGTGCTGCATGCCGTAAGCATACCATGCATAGGAAAAGTCCGCATCGTTGACATGCCGGTTCTCCCGCGTGACGGAAAATGCGCGAAGAAGCTTTGCAAAGCGCACGTGATTTTCCGGGCTCTCGGGAAGCGTAAGCTTCGCGCCCGCCGTGCCGGAGCCGATTTTGGGTCGTTCCTCTTTCAAATAGGGCGCGAGCTTGTTCCGCGTTCTGCGCCAAAGAGCCGCCCCTCCCGCGCCGTCGCCGCTCACCCCCGGAAGCCGCGCCCGATCGGAGGTCTTTTTCCACAGTTCATGGCAGTCGCGCGTAAAAAGCGCTTGCAGCTTCGCCTCGGCTGCCGGAAACGCTTCATCCAGCTGCGCATAGATGGCGGGCGCGGAGAACGCCGTTCCGGGCTCAAGCGCGTAAAACGCCTTCGCCGCATCATCTTGAAGTGTCGACCCCAGCATCCGGCAGGAAAGAAACTCTGCCGCCATATCGCAGGCGAGATTCCATTTTCCTTCCGCCCGGTTTCTGCGCTCCCAGAGATGGCCGAGCATCGCGTGCAATACGCTGTGAAGAAGCGTCCGCTCCGCCTCCCCGCGATTTGTCCGCGCCTGCTCCAGAAAAGCAGCGGGCGCGTAGAAAAGCTGTCCGTCCGTGCCGGTTTTCTCCGCCTCGCGCCAATCGAGAAGGCCGAGCGCCAGCGCCAGAACCGGAAGCCTTTCATAGAGCCTGCCGCGCAGGATCTGGTACCGCTTCTCCCCGTCTGTCACACGCACGACCTCCTCTCTGCTATCTTTCTCCGCTCAGTATAGCACGAATGGGTTCCATGCAAAAGGCGAATTTCCATTTTTCGCGCAAAAAAACGGACGATGCAGCGCGCACCGCCCGTTTTGAGGAAAATTTACGATAAAATGCCCGTCGACTGAAGAAACAGCACGAACATCATGATGGGCGCAATGTAGCGGATCATGACGGTGTACACGCCCTTGTGGCGGAAGTGCTCGCCGTTTCGCTCCATCTCGCCGATCACATACTGCGGCGTTTTCACCCAGCCGATCAGAATCGTCGACAGCAGCGCGATGAACGGCATCATGACGGAGTTGCTGATATAGTCCATAAGGTCCAGCAGCTGGCCGACCGAGCCGTTGGGAAGCGGCAGCTCAAAATAGAACACGCTGTAGCCCAGGGCAATGACGGCGCTCGCCGCAAGATAGATGATGGAAAGGACGAGGACGGTCTTTTTGCGCTCGGTGTGGAAAATTTCCACGCAGTTGGCCGCAATCGACTCGAGAACCGAGATGCACGAGGTGAGCGTTGCGAAAATCGCCGTGATGAAAAAGAGCGCTCCGACAAACGTTCCGGCCTTGCCCATCGCGGCAAAGACCTTCGGAAGCGACACGAACATCAGGCTCGGCCCCGCGCCCATGCCCTCCACGCCGGAAAAGACATAGACCGCTGGAATGATCATCACGCCCGCAAGGAGCGCCACCAGCGTATCGAAAAACTCGATCTGACCCACGGCTTTTCCCAGATTCACGTCTTTTTTCACATACGAGCCGTAGGTGATCATAATGCCCATCGAAACGCTTAAAGAGAAGAACAGCTGGCTCATCGCGTCTAAATGGATCTGCAAGAACCGCTGCACGGTCAGCCCCGTAACATCGGGCTTGATATAGTACAAAAAGCCCTCAAGACCCGTGCGCGTCACGCCGTCGTCTCCGGTATTTTTGAGCGTCAGCGAGTAGATCGCGATCACAACCACCAGCACCAGCAGCACCGGCATCATAAAGCGCGAGACTTTTTCAATGCCGTCTTCCACGCCGTTATACACGACCAGCGCCGTCACCGCCATAAAAAGCAGCGCGAAAACGACCGGGGAAACCGGAGACGTGATGAACGATATAAAGTAGTTATCCTGCGCCGCGGCGGAAGCCTTCCCCGTAAAGTAGACGACGGCGTATTTCGTGATCCAGCCGCCGATGACCGCGTAGTAGGTCATAATGAGAACCGGGACAAGGAAGGTCAGAATGCCGAGGAACTTCCACTTCGGCTGCATTTCTTCGTAGGGTGTATTCTTCCAACTCCCAATGTGACCGGCAGCGAGAAATTTTTGCGCTGCGCAAGACATTTTTTCGCAGGAATACTGACGTATTTCAAGGAAAAATGACGCGGCGCACCGCAAAAAGACCCGCTGTCCGGGTGCGTTGGGAGTTGGAAGAATACACCCTAGGCCCCGATGGCGCTTTTCTGCGTCTTGCGGCCGATGGCGATATCGGAGGTCAAAAGCGCGAAGCCGAACGTCAGCACCAGCGCCAGATAGACGATCAGAAATAATCCGCCCCGTCCTTCGCCGCCAGATACGGAAAGCGCCAGAGATTGCCGACGCCGACCGCGCTTCCGGCCGCCGCCAGCACAAAGCCGATCTGCCCGGAAAATTGATTTTTCTTCTCTTTCATGGTATCGTTTCTTCTCTGCCGTCCCGCCAAAAGCTCGCGGGAACGCGCAAGCTTTACGATATCACAAACAGAGCCGGAAGTAAACCGCTTCTTTACGGGAGGATGCATTTATGGTATAGTAGATCATGTATCCGACTCTTTCAGCGGTTTGCCACATGGCGGATGATCTGCCGGATGACCGCCACGACGCAGATGCCCGCGGCAATGCCGACCGCCCACTGCCCCGCGAGCAGCGCGTTCTGCCGCATCACATCAAACTGGTTCTGCACGAGCGCGAGCATCGCGTAATACACGAAGCCGCCCGGAACGAGCGGAATGAGGCCCGGCAGCAGAAACACCGTTGCGGGCGTTTTCGCGATCTTCGCTGCAATTTCGCTGTAGGCCGCCGTAAAGCTCGCTACCATGACAAGCAGATAGAAGACGCTTTCTATATGATCTTTCAGCAACAGGTAAAGCCCCCAGCTGAGCATGCCGTTGACGGAGGCCGGAATGATCTTGTTTCTCGGCACGTTCATGAGAAAGCAGTAGCCGACGGTGGAAAAAAGCGCCGTGAGTAAATTTCTAGCCATCTCTTACACCCCAAACAGATAAATTGCGCTGCCAAAGCCGATGGCCAGCATCAAGGCCAGCAGCAAAGACTCTACCATGCGCAAAAGCCCGGACACCGTGTGCCCAACCAGCATATCGCGCACCGCGTTCGTCAGCGCAGCGCCCGGAATGACGAGCATGATGACGCCGATGGAAATTTCGTTGACGTCAAAAGCCGGAACCGCGCGCCCCAGCGCCCAGATGACGCTCCCGGCCAAAAAGCCAACCAGCACCTGAAAAAACGCCGCGTTGCGGAACACCGGCTGCACCTTCTGCTGCAAAAAGCAGACCATCGCGCCGACGAGCGCGGCAAGAAGGCTATCATACCACGTGCCTCCAAAAAAGAGCGTGAAGCTCAAGGCCGTCACGACGCTTCCGAGATAGAGCGTTCCGGCCTTCGGCTGCTCCCGGTCGATCTTTTTGAGCTCCGCGCGAAATTCCGCCGCACTCACAGGCTCGGTGCAAATTTTCCGGCTGAGCGCGTTGAGCCGCTCGAGCTTTACAAAGTCAAACGACGAGGCTTTCCGGATGCGGCGCGTCTGCGTCAGCTCCACGCCGTCTTCAAATAAAATTGTCAATACAATATCGGACGTGATAGCGAAGATATCGACCTTCTTTGCGCCGTAGGCTCTTCCGAGCCGCGTCATGGTGTCCTCCACGCGGTTAATTTCCGCGCCGCAAAGAAGCAGCATCTGCCCCATGTCCAATAAACCGTGCAAAATCTGATCGTGCGCTTCCATGCCGCACCTCCTTTTTCCTTCGCAAATAGAATTACCCAAGGCAGACATTTTAACAGAACTATGATAAAAGTCAAGCTTACGCTGGCTACAATTGCGCCGCGTGCGCGGGAGGTTTTTTATGAATTATGCCAGTATCAAGTCCTGCGATATCGCAAACGGCCCCGGCGTGCGCGTGAGCCTGTTCGTATCGGGCTGCACGCACCACTGCAAGGACTGCTTCAATGAAGAAGCCTGGGATTTTTCCTACGGCGAGCCGTTCACAAACGAAGTCATGGACGAGCTTCTCTCGCTTCTCGCGCCAAGCTACATCCGGGGCATCACGTACCTCGGCGGAGAGCCGTTTGACCCGAGAAATCAGGAGGGGCTTCTGCTTCTCTCGCGCAGAATCCGCGCCCGCTTTCCCGAAAAATCCATCTGGGCATTCACGGGCTATGTCTACGGCGGGAACCTTCCCATTGTGCCGGGGGTAACGGAGGAGCTTCTATCATATCTCGACGTTCTGGTGGACGGCCCCTTCATTGCCGCGCAGAAAAATTTGAGCCTCCGCTTCCGGGGCTCGAGCAACCAGCGGCTCATCGACATGCAAAAAACGCGCGAAGCCGGAGAGGTCATTCTCTGGGACGAGACGCAAGGATAACAGGAGAAACGCTATGCCGAAAATCAAAATTCACTATTTTTCCGACGATCTTCCGAGACTCAAAACGACAAAAATCGGCGACTGGATCGATCTGTACTGCGCGCAGGACATGACGCTGAAAGCGGGCGAGTTCGCGCTCGTGCCGCTGGGCGTTTCGATGCAGCTGCCGGAGGGGTTTGAAGCCAGAACCGCGCCCCGGTCTTCCACGTTCAAGCGCTGGGGCATCTTGCAGGCCAACTCCGTCGGCGTGATCGACAACAGCTACTGCGGCACGAACGACGAGTGGAAGCTCCCGGTCTACGCCACGCGCGACACGCAGCTTGAAAAGGGAGACCGCATCTGCCAGTTCCGCATTTTCGAGATCCAGCCCCCTATTGAGTTTGAAGAGTGTGAAACGCTCTCGGCTACAGATCGCGGCGGCTTCGGCTCGACCGGCAGAAAATAAAATGTCCCGGCGCGGCCGCCGTTTTGGTGCCGCGCCGGGTATTTGTCTGGCTGTATGTTCCTGGCTTCTGCCGCTCAGAGCGCTTCGGAAACCGTTTTTGCAATCGCCTCTGGGCTGAAGCCGTAGGCGTCCGCAAGCTCCTTCGCAGGGCCGGACTCGCCGTAGCTTGTCAGCGCAATGCGTCTGACAAACGTGGGCTTATGCTCACAGGCAAGGCGGCTGATGTACGAGCCGAGGCCGCCGTTGATGTTGTGATCTTCGACGGTAAAGAGCTTATCGGAGAGTGCCATCGTCTCGAGAATCTTGGCGGGATTCTTGCCGTAGAGAATGTTGATGTCCGCTGCCGTCACATTGATGCCCTGCTCATGCAGAAGGTCTGCCGCCGCCAAAACGCGGTCAAGCACGAAGCCGCTGGAAAACAGCACCGCATCCGTGCCGTAGGTGCGCCAGATGGTGATGCCGTCCGGGGAGAACGGTGCTTCGCGGTCATAGACGTCAACCTCGCGTCCGCTTCCGGCGCGCACATATACAGGGCCTTCGATCTCTGCCGCCATGCGAACCGCATGGTAGCACTGCGCCGGGTCTGCCGGAGTAAGAATGGTAAAATTAGGGAGGCTTGAAACAATGCCCAGATCCTCATAGAACTGGTGCGTCACGCCCTCGCGCTCGCCGCCAAGAAGTCCTGCGTTCACGCCCACAAACTTTACATTCAGGTTCGTGTAGCCGACAAACGTGCGCATCTGCTCGCACGCGCGCATGGTCAGAAAGCCACAGTAGGTGCCGATGAAGGGGGTAAAGCCACAGCTGGCAAGCCCCGCCGCCGTGTCCACTGCCCCCTGCTCGGCAATGCCGCACTCAATGTAGCGCTCAGGGTATTTCTCGCCGAACGGAACCGCGCGCATCGCCTTCAGAGAGTCCGGAGACAGAACGACAATCTTATCGTTGCTTTCCGCCATGTCCAGCACAGCGGCGGCAAACGCTTCGCGCGTACCCTTGAAATTCGTCATGTTCAGCACCCTCCCAGTTCCTGCATGGCAAGCGCGAACTGCTCGTCCGTCGGAACGCCCTTGTGCCACGCATTGTTGTTTTCCATGTAGCTCACGCCCTTGCCCTTGACGCAGTTGCAGACGATGCAGCTCGGGCGGCCTTTTTCTGCCTTTGCCCGCGCGACTGCCTGCCGGATGGCGTCAAAGTCGTGCCCATCAATTTCCTGCACGTGCCATCCGAAGGCCGCGAAGCGCTCGCCTGGATTGTTCCGGCCAACGGTGAACTCGACCGACTTATAGCTCTGCCAGCCGTTGCGATCGACAAAGACGATCAGGTTATCGAGCCCGCGCCCGGCGGCGGTATTGACGCCCTCCCAGCACACCCCCTCCTGCAATTCGCCGTCGCCGCAGATGACGTAGGTAGTATAATCCTTCCGATTGATCTTTGCCGCCGCCGCCATGCCCGCGCCGATGGCAATACCGTTTCCAAGCGAGCCCGATGTCATATCAATGCCGGGCGTGCTGTGCATGGACGGGTGCCCCTGGAATGTGCTGTGCAGCTGGCGGAGGTTAAAATGCTCCACCTTGGGGGTAAAATAGCCGCGCTCATTGAGCGCCGCGTACAGAATCGGGCAGGCATGCCCCTTGGACAGCACCAGCCGGTCACGATCACCCCAGCCAGGACTGGCCGGGTCGAGGTTCATGATGTCAAAATACAAGGCAGTTATGATATCTGCGATGGAAAGCGCAGGGCCAGGGTGGCCGTCTTTCCCCTCGTAGACCATGCGAACCGCCTCAAGCCGCAGCTTTTGCGCTATGGTTTTCAGTTCAGCAGTCTCCAATTTCGTTTCCTCCATGTTTTATAACGTTCAACGTTTGATGTCTTACAACGAGCATAGCATGAAGACCTTCTCTTGTAAAGAGCGATTTCTTTCTTTGCCCGTTTTTCGTGATTTGATACAAAAACGTCCTGTGTTTTTTGGAGCAAACAGCAACTGCGCGGCTGCGTCAAAAAAGCAGCCCATCCAAACGGATGAGCTGCCTGCGCTGCTATCTACTTTTCCAGACTCTTATACCAGATCTGCATGGACTGAATGATGGCTTCCTTAGCAATTGAGTAGCTTCCGAGCTTCAGCGCCTCATAAATCGGTCGGTGCGCCTCGGCGGCAAATTCGCCGTTTCTCTGGCTCTCGTGCGAATCGGCAATCATCGGGCAGAAAAATTCGAGGATATACTGATAGACGGCCTCAAAAATCGGATTGCCACAATGCCCTGCCAACAGCAGATGAAACTCCAGATCGTTTTTGACCAGCTGCTCGGTCGACGCGCCGCTGCTCTGCAAATGGTCGAGCTCCTGCAGATTCTCCTCCAGAAGCGGCAAAATCGTCGTGCGCTGCGTCTCATTTTTGATGATGAGCTCAACAATGTCCAGCTCGATCTTCTCCCGGAACTTCCCCATGTCCTCGATGCTGGGGTTCATGATCAGCAGTGAAAACAGCAGCGGGTTCATTGCGTTTTTGCTGACAGACTCGGAAATATAGGTCCCGTCGCCCCGGCGAATCTGAATGATGCCATAGGCCTCGAGCACCTTCATCGCCGAGCGCACCGAGCCCCGGCTCACACCGAAACTTTCCGCCAGTTCAAACTCCGAGGGCAGCCGGTCCCCCGGCTTCAGCGTGCCATTCATCAGCAGCTTTTTGACCTGCTCAATAATAAAATCTGTCGTCGAAGACGGATCCTTCTGCACAAACATGGCTCGATCCATAGCGTTACCACCTGTTTTTGAAATTACATTTCCCGGTTTTTGTAAAACCGCGAGGGGATTTATGGCTAGAATAGCATCAAATATCTCAAATGTCAAACGTATTTCGTTTGATCATCGTTCTATTTCCGCGCGTACTCCGCTGTTGCGCACCGTTTGTCTTCAGCCGCGCTACTCGGATGCCGTGGCGTGATCTTTCCGGTAAATGGATTGTTCGTAGGGCGTCTAATCAAAATGTCCAAATTCTAGAAAGGCCTCTTGTGCAAGCACACCAAAAATGCAGAACTTTGTCAGTTTCTGATTGACAAAATTACGATTCTGCGCTACCCTGATGTCAAACGTTCGACGTCTTATGAAAGGCAAGTACATCAAAGCATCTCGCTGCAAGCATTCTAGGAGGGATTCATCGCATATGAACAAGATCAAAGTTGCCGTCATTGGCGCGGGCGGAAAAATGGGCACCCGCACATCCAGAAATCTCGCCAAGCACCCGGAGGCCTTTGAGGTCAGGCTCGTAGAAACCGCATCGAAGGGCATTGAAAGCATCCACGCCCGCGGTCTGGAGGTCACGCCGCTGGAGCAGGCACTCGATTTCGCGGAGGTCGTCATCTTTGCCGTTCCCGATACGCTGATTCAGAAGCTCTCGGCCACATATGTCCCCATGCTCAAGCCTGGAACCGGCTTTATGATTCTCGACCCGGCCGCCGCCGTCGCAAAGGAGCTGACGCTGCGTGACGACTGCACCTTCGGTGTCGCGCATCCCTGCCACCCGTCGTATTTTCTCGATCAGGACACGCCGGAAGCGCGCGCGGATCGCTTCGGCGGCGAAGGCGGCAAGCAGGATATCGTCGTCAGCCGGATCTGCGGCGAGGACGATGTGTTCGAAAAGTGCATGGAAACCTGCCGCGTGATGTACGGCGCGCTGCACGCATACCAGATGACAGCGGAGCAGATTTCATTTCTGGAGCCGACGCTGGTCGAACTGCTCGGTGCGACGTGCCTGTACGCGATGGCCGAAACCGTCGACAAGGCGGTCGAGCGCGGCATTCCCAAGGAGGCTGCCGTCTCATTCCTGACCGGTCACATTTATAATCTGACGGCCAATTTCCTCGGCTATCTCCCCGGCAATCCGCCCGTCTCCGACGCCTGCAAGGTCGCTATCGGCCTCGGCAACCGTCTGGTGCTCCGCGACGACTGGCGGAAAATCTGGGACGATGAGGTTCTCCACAAGGTTATCGCCACCATGCTACACCCGGATCACCCGCAAATCTGAGGATGTCTCATAACCAGGAATCTGAATCTTGGAGAGAAATAAACAAAAAAGGAAGGATTACAATGAAAAAGACTCTTGCCCTCGTACTGGCGCTGGCCATGCTTCTGATGCTGGCAGCGTGCGCGGCCAGCACCCCCGCCGCCACCACTGATGCCTCGGCAGCCGAAAACACCGGCACCACTGCCGCGTCCGAAGCAGCGACAGAGGAAAAGCCCGCCTGTGTTTCCGGCGATACCATCAAAATTGGCTTCTCCATCCCCCGCACCGGCAACAGCGCCGAGCTCGGAACGAACTCCTACAACAGCGCAATGATGGCGCTTGAGGAGATCAACGCAGCAGGCGGCATTCTCGGAAAGCCCGTTGAGCTCGTCATCGAAGACAGCCAGAACGACGCAAAGCAGGCTGTTGAGATTGCCAAGCGTTTTATTTCTGACGATTCGATCCTGATGACCCTGACCGGCGACAGCAGCACCTGCAACATCGCGTGCGCAAACTACTATCAGGAAGCAGAAATGTGCCTTCTCGCAGCCAACGCCTCCAACGCGGCGCTCACACCGATGGGCGACTACATCTTCAGCGTCGCCGGCCGCAGCACCGACGAAAGCCCCTTCTCCATCAACGGCGTAATCAAGGACTACATGGGCGTTGAGCGTCTTGCCATCATCTATGTCAACTCCGACTGGGGCGCAGGCCTTTATGAGACCGAAAAAGAGCTCTGCAAGGATGCCGGTATTGAAATCGTCGCCGCTGAGCAGTTCAACGAAGGTGAAACCGACTTCTCCTCCGTCATCTCCAAGATGCGCAAGGAATCCCCTGATGCGGTTCTGGTCGTCGCGCAGTACGCCGAGGGCGGCCTGATCGTCAAACAAATCCGCAAGAGCGGCTGGGACGTCGCCATCACCACGACAGGTGCGGTTGTCAACGACGACTTCCTTTCCTTTGTCGGTGAAGACGCCGAGGGAATCTGCGGCTACGCTATTCTGACCTTCAGCGACGCCTTCCCCGCCTCCATGTCGTTCTACAACGAATATGTCAGCCGCTTCGACCGTACGCCCACCATCCACGCGACGGTATACGAAGGCCTGAAGATCATTGCCGAGGCAGCAAACCGCTGCGGTGACAATCTGAACCGGCAGTCCATCCGCGAGGAGCTCGCGGCGACCAAGGACTTTGAAGGCCTGAACGGTCCTGTCACCATTGAGCAGGACGGCAATGTCTCGCGTCTGTGGCAGGTTGTCAAGGTTCAGGACGGTGTTTGGACAAAGGCCGACTAAGAAAGATCACCGAGACTGCGCATATCACATTTCCGTGCCCGCTCTGGGCGCGGAAATGTGCAGTCTTCTTGTATAGGGAGGTATAGCATGAACAAAGATGTAACACTGCGGGATTTGAATCCCAAACGCGTATTTGCCTTTTTTGAAAAGCTGACGCAAATTCCCCGCGGTTCCGGCCACGAAAAGCAGATCAGCGACTATCTTGTAGACTTTGCGAAGCAGCGCGGCTTATCGGTTGAGCAGGACAAATACTATAATGTTATCATCCGGAAAGCGGCATCAAAGGGCTGCGATGGCGCACCGGTCACCATGCTGCAAAATCATATGGACATGGTCTGCGAAAAGCTGCCCACAGTCTCGTTTGATTTTCTGACAGACGCCATTGTGCCGGTCGTCGACATCGAAAAAGGGATTGTCCGCGCGGCCGGAACATCTTTGGGAGCAGATAACGGCATCGGTCTTGCCGTTGCGCTGGCCATTCTGGACGACGATTCGCTCCGGCATCCGCCGTTGGAGGTCGTATGCACTGTCGGCGAGGAAATCGGTCTTGTGGGTGCTTCCGAAATGGACATGTCCGGTCTCCGGTCGGAATACATGATCAGCTCAGACGGCTTTGAACTTGATACTGTACAGGCCGGCTGCGCGGGAAGCGGCTACTTTGTTGCCCAGACAGACGCCGAATGGATAGACGCACAGGGGGCTTTTCCGTATGACTGTGCCGCACGCATCACCGTCACCGGCCTGATCGGCGGACACTCCGGCATCGACATCTGCAAGCAGCGCGCGAACGCGAACAAGCTTGTAGGGCGGCTGCTGCGCAATGTCAGAGCGCAAGGCATCGACATTGCAATCTCTGGCTATACCTGCCGCAACAGCGACAATTCCATCGCCCGGGAGGCATCGTGCGACATTGTCCTCGGGTCTTCTCAGTTGAAAGCACTTGAGAGCACCGCGCAGCAGGTCGAGGCCGCACTTTCGCGGGAGCTGGCGCTCACAGACCCCGATATCCGTATTCTTCTGCAAAAGATGCCTATGCCTCAAAAATATCTGAGCCGCACATCGACAGATGTTTTTATCGATTATCTCGTTCTGGTGCCGGACGGCGTGTTTCTCAGGGAGCACGAGTTTACGCACGGAACAATGGCCGCATGCTCGGCGAACATTGGCCGCGCCATCTTAACGGACGAGACGATTCAGATCCGTTCCATGATCCGCAGCAACTTTGACGATTTGCTTCGGGAAACCTTCCGCTCGTTTGCGCTGCTGGCCGGGCGGCTCGGCATGCAATCGCGCGAGGAGCGCGTGATCCCGGTCTGGGAATACCGCGCGGACAGCGTCCTGCTTGGCATTTTGAAGGACTCCTACCGTGAGCTGTTCCATACGGAAATCGGCGTCGCCATGTCGCACGGAACCTCGGAGGGCGGCCTGTTCCGAAGCGCCGTCGGGTGCGATGTAGTTTGTCTCGGTGCGGACATCCGCGGCAACCACTCGCCGTATGAGATTGTTACTATCGAGTCCGTCGGCAGGCTGTATGAGCTGAACGTCAGAATTCTCGAAAAGCTGGCTGGGATGACGGGCAACGCAGTGTGAGGTACCGAAATGAGTAACCTGATATATTTGGTCGATCAGCTGATGAACGGCCTGCTGCAAGGCTCCATTTACGCCCTTGTGGCCATCGGCTACATGCTGATTGTCGGCATTGTCGGCCTGCCGACCTTCGCTTATGGCGATATTGTGATGTGCGGCGCGTATATCGCGCATCTGGTCTTCAGCGTGTCGGAGCACGCGAACCCTATCATCGTCTTTCTGGCGGTGTTTCTTGGAACTGCCATACTTGGCATTCTCATGGACAAGCTCTGCTACGAGCCGTTCTTCGATTCGCCGCGCCATATTTCCCTGATGTGTACCATCGGAATGAGCACCATTCTCAAAAATGTTGTTCAGATTCTTACGGATTCCACCACCGTTTCCATTCCGGAAATGTTCGGAAGCTGGAGCGTGGAGCTCGGAAACTATTACATCACGGCGTCGCAGGTCTGGGTGTTCGGAATTGTCATTGTCCTGTGCATCTGCTTCACGCTGTTTTTGACGAAAACCAAAACCGGCGTTCAGATCCGTGCCGTCAGCCAGAATAAGAAGGCCGCCAACCTGGTCGGCATCAACGTCAACCGGATCATTCTGCTCGGCAACGCGCTCGGCTGCGGCATGGGCGGTCTGGCGGGGCTTCTGTACGCGGTGTACTATAACAGCTTCCGCGCCACAATGGGCGGTGCCATCGGCATGAAGGCGTTCATCGTATCCGTTCTGTCCGGCTTCGATAATATCCTGACAGCTTCTATCGCGAGCGTCATCATCGGTGTCGTGGAAAGCATCGGTATCGCGCTTACCACCTCGGGCTACCGCGATATTTTCGCATTCGTATTCCTGATTGTCATCTTGATCATCAATCCCACAGGTCTGGCCGGAAATAACCGCAGCGCCATGCAGAAAATCCGCCAGAGCAAGGAATAATCCCGGGAAAGGAAGGACGCACATATGAATATAACATCGCTTGGTTCAAGGAAGAGCAAGAAGCAGCTGCTGGCTGTGCTTTTCTGCGTCGTTCTCGTTCTTGCGTTTCCCTTTCTTTGCAAACGGGAAGAGAACTATATGACGATCGCCAATAAAATCCTCATCTATATGCTGTTCGCAACCGGACTGAACATCACAAACGGCTACATCGGTCTGTTCAGTCTGGGCACGGCCGGCTTCATGTGCATTGGCGCGTACACCTCCGCAATTCTGAGCACACAGCTGCAGCTCAATTACTTTCTCGTGCTTCTTTGCAGCAGCCTGTTTGCGGGTCTCATCGGCGCCCTGCTTGCCATTCCGACCGGAAAATTCGAAGGCTTCTTTTTCAGCATGACGACACTCGGCTTTTCGGAAATCGTCCGTTTGACCGCGCTGAACTGGGCAAGCCTCACCGGCGGCTCCAACGGCATTCACAGCATTCCGCGCGCGGCCATTTTCGGCCACACGCTGCAAAATTCCACGGAGTATTTCTACTACCACGCCGTCATTCTGGCCATCACGCTGTTCTGTGTCTACCGGATCATTCGCTCGCGCGTTGGGCGGGCGTGGATGTCCATCCGTGAAAATCAGGAGGCGGCAAAGTCGCTCGGCGTAAGCACGCTTCGCTATAAGTCCCTGAATTTCTTCGTCATGGGCTTTGTTCTCGGTCTGGGCGGCTGCCTGATTGCCTATTACTACCGCTATATTTCTCCGGAGCTATTCCAGATCGACAATGGCCACGAGGTTCTCGCAATGGTCATTCTGGGCGGCATGGGCAATCTGGCAGGCCCTCTGATCGGTGCGCTGATCATCGAGCTGTGCATGGAAATTTTCCGCTCTGTCGCTGCTTACAGAATGCTTGCCTATGCGGTCGTTGTCATTCTGATGATGTGGATTCGTCCGCAGGGCATTCTCGGCGCAGCCGGTTCCTCGCTCACCGGAGAGAGCGTATTTTCCAAGCTGATCGCGCAGACCAGACGGAAAAAGCGCATGCGGCAGCTATGAAAGGAGACGATAGCAGATGCCAATCCTGGAAACGAAAAAGCTGTGCCGCTACTTTGGCGGTCTGAAGGCGGTTGAGCAGGTGGATATGCGGGTGGAGGAAAACGAAACCTTCGGCATTATCGGCCCAAACGGTGCAGGCAAAACGACGTTCTTTAACGTTTGCTCCGGTACATATACCGCAACCTCCGGCGAGGTATGGTTCAACGGAGAAAATATCACTAACAAATCGGCCGAGCACGCGGCAAAGGTCGGTCTTGCGCGAACCTTTCAGAATCTGAAGCTCTTTACGGCGATGACCGTAGAGGAGAATATCGCCGTCGGCTTTCACATCCGGACAAAAACGAACATTGCCAACGCCATTCTCCGCGACGGGCAGTACCGGCGCGATGAAAAGCTGATCAAGGAACACACGGCCATGATTCTAGAAAAGCTTGGGTTGGAGGCTGTGGCCAAGGAGCGCGCGAGCAATCTCTCCTACGGAACGCAACGCAAGGTGGAAATTGCCCGTGCTATGGCGATCGAGCCGAAGATTCTTCTGCTCGACGAACCTGCCGCCGGTATGAACCCCCGCGAGACGGAAGATCTGATGCATTTCATTAAAATGCTGAACACAAAGGGCTATACCATCATCGTCATCGAGCACGACATGAAATTTATCATGAACCTGTGCGACCGGATCATGGTGATGAATTACGGAAAAAAGATATGCGACGGCACGCCGGAAATTGTGCGCAACAGTGTTGAGGTGCAGGAGGCCTACCTCGGCAAAAACTATGGCAGCGACACTGCGATCTAGGAGGTAATGCTCGGTATGCTTGAAGTGAAAAATCTGACCGTAAAATACGGCCAGCTGACAGCCCTGCAGGGAATCAGCTTCCTTGTGGAGGATCAGAAAATTGTGTCGCTGATCGGTGCGAACGGCGCGGGAAAGACAACGACACTGATGGCAATCTCCGGCCTCGTGCCAAAGGAATCCGGCAGCGTGATCTATGACGGCGAGGACATCACCGGCGAAAAGCCGCATATCATTGCCCGCAGGCGGCTCTCCCATATCCCCGAGGGACGGCTAATCTTCCCGAAGCTGACAGTTGAGGAAAACCTGATCACCGGACAGCTTGCCAAAAAGAACATGACCGAGGCTGAGGTCAAAGCCCGGCTGGAGGAAATGTACACGCTCTTCCCACGCCTGAAGGAGCGCAGAAAACAGGCCGGAGGCTCACTTTCCGGCGGTGAGCAGCAAATGCTCGCGATTGCGCGCGGCGTGATGAGTGACCCCAAAGTGATTATGCTCGACGAGCCCTCGCTCGGCATTGCGCCGCTGGTCGTCGAAGAAATCTTCAAAATGATCGTCAATCTGAAAAAAGCGGGAAAAACCATTCTGCTGATTGAGCAGAACGCGGTAATGGCTCTCAAAATCTCCGATTACGCGTATGTGCTGGAGCTCGGCAAAATCTCCATTGAAGGCACCGGCCGCGAGCTGTTGGCAAACGAGGCTGTGAAAAAAGCGTATCTTGGCATTTAACCGGCTCTTCCGTTTGCACGCGTTCGCTTGAACGTCTTTCTTCTGATAATCCCTCCTTATGAAAATCCCGGCGCGGCCGCCGTTTTGGTGCCGCGCCGGGATTTTGTTACGCTTCCAGAAGCTTCACGGTCATAACGATCGGGTTATGGTCGGAATACGCAAAGCCCGTGTCGATCACTTCGCTGTCCGTGACCTCGACGTTCGGCGAGACGAGAAAGCCGTCGACCGTCAAAACGAGCTGCCCCTCGTGATACGCCCCGTCGGCGTTTCGGACGGAGGGCACGGGCGCGTTTTTCCCTTCCGGCGCAATGAGGCGGATATCAGTCGCATCGATCAGGTCAAAGCGCACGGGCTGCGCCCAGTTATAATCCACCGTCGAGACGCCGAAATACGCCTCGCTGCCGCCCTGTAGCAAGTCCTTGTTGAAATCTCCGCCGCCCACGACGTAGTTTCCCGCCTCGAATTCCGCCTGCATGTCGGAAAGCAGAAGCTCCAGCTGCTCGTCGGCAATTTTCCCGTCGGAGGTGTAGGCGGACAGGTGGAGGTTATACAGGCACAGCTCTTTTCCGTTCGCAACCGGGATTTTCGATACGCTGTAGCACCGGTCTAAATCCAGAATCTTCGTCACGCCCGTCTCGACCGGTAAGCTACGGCGCACCGCGCTGCGAATGCCAAGACGCGACGTTGTCAGAAGCCCGGAATTCGACGCGCCGTGCGGCTGCGTGATGGGGTAAAACAGATACGCCGAGTGATAGTTGACGGCAAGGACGCTGTCTGACCACGCGTCCAGGTCTTCATACGTGCGAAGCGCCAGGGCTTCGTCGACATGGTAGCTCCGGTCGGAGTCAAAGTCGACCTCCTGCAGGATGCTGATATCAGGCTTTGCTTCTTCGATCGTCTGCCCGATTTCGTCGATGTTCGCGATCACGCGCTCTTTTGACCACGCGCGCGACTCGGTGCCGCCGTCCATGAAGAAGCCGAAATCGTCCTCATACGCGCCGAAGCCGATGTTCCAGCTGAGCACTCTGTATTCCGTATCCGCCGCAGCCGTCTCCACGCCGCCGCTTCCGTGCGTGACGCTGAGCATCTGGTTGTCCTCGATGCGCGAATACGTGCCGAATACATAGCCCACATACAAAGCTGCGGCGATCAGCACCGCCAGCAGCGCAATGCCCGCAAATTTCAAGACCTTTTTCAAGCAAGTTCCCTCCTGATTCTTCTTCTGAACCGTATCATACCCCAGCGCACGCAAAAATGCAATCCGCAGGTGAAGAACAAATTTTCAATTTTAAGAATTATTCTTAAAATAGTTCTGGCTTTTTTCCGCGCCTTGTGGTATGCTAAGGACAGAAGAAAACGGCCTTCCCGAAAAGGCACATGACAAGGAGGATTTTTTATGTACTGCGTCAAGAAAATGACCGATGATCTATACTGGGTCGGCGCGAGCGACCGGCGGCTTGCGCTCTTTGAAAATGTCTACCCCATCTCTCGCGGCGTGAGCTATAACTCGTATCTGCTGCTCGATGAAAAGACGGTGCTGCTGGATACCGCCGACAGCTCGGTGAGCGGCATGTTCTTTGAAAACGTCGAGCACGTGCTTGCCGGCCGCCCGCTCGACTATCTGATCGTCAACCACATGGAGCCCGACCACTGCGCGCTGATGCAGGATCTGGTTCGGCGCTATCCCGATGTGAAGATCGTCTGCAACAAGAAAACGCTCGCGATGATTGAAAACTTCTTCACGTTCGATATCCAGTCCCGCGCCGTGATCGTCGGCGAGATGGATACGCTTTGCACCGGGCGGCACACGTTCGCATTCGTCATGGCGCCTATGGTGCACTGGCCGGAGGCGATGGTGTCCTACGATGTGACGACGAAGACGCTCTACTCCGCCGACGCATTCGGCACCTTCGGCGCGCTGAACGGCAATCTGTACGCGGATGAAGTGAACTTCCAGACCGAATGGCTGGACGACGCCAGACGCTACTACACCAACATTGTCGGCAAATACGGCACGCAGGTGCAGGCGCTTTTAAAGAAGGCCGCGACGATCGAGATCGAAACCATCTGCCCGCTCCACGGCCCCGTGTGGCGCAAGGACATCGGCTGGTTTATCGACAAATACGTCCACTGGGCAACCTACAAGCCCGAAGAGCAGGCCGTCGTCATCGCCTACGCCTCCGTCTACGGAAACACCGAAAACGCGGCGAACATTCTGGCCTCCAAGCTCGCCGACCTCGGCGTGCGCGATGTCAAGATGTACGATGTCTCCGCGACGCACCCGAGCTTCATCGTCTCCGAGTGCTTCCGCGCAAGCCACCTCGTCTTCCTGTCCACGACCTACAACGCGGGCATGTTCGTGAACATGGAGAACCTGGTGCACGACATTGTGAACCACAACCTCCAGAACCGGACGATCGCTTTGGTTGAAAACGGCTCCTGGGCGCCCACGGCGGGCGGCCTTATGCGCGCCGAGTTCGGAAAGCTCAAAAATTGCACGATTCTGGACGAAACGCTCACCATCAAGTCCTCTCTCAAGGAAAGCCAGATGGACACGATGAACGCTCTGGCGCAGGCAATCTACGACAGCATGGAGCATCCCGCGCCCGCTGTCCATGAAGAGGCCAAGCCCGTCGAGCAGAACGCGATGTTCTCGCTTTCGTACGGCCTGTACGTTCTCACCGCGCGCGACGGCGAGAAGGACAACGGCTGCATCATCAACACCGTCATGCAGCAGACCGACACCCCCAAGCGCATCAGCATCACAGTCAACAAGGCGAACTACACCTGCGACATGATCAAGAAAACAGGCCTTTTCAACGTCTCTGTCCTCTCGCAGGACGCGCCCTTTGCGATGTTCCAGCACTACGGCTTCCAGTCCGGTCGGGATGTCGACAAATTTGCCGACGCGAAGACCACTCCGCGCGCCATCAACGGCGTTTATTACGTTCCGTATTGCACGAAAGCATTCCTCTCCGGCAAGGTCGTGCAGACCATCGAGTTTGAGACGCATATGCTCTTCATCGCCGACGTGACCGAAGCGCGCGAGCTCTCGAGCGTCCCCGCCATGACCTACAGCTACTACTTCGAAAACGTCAAGCCGAAGCCTGCCGCCCTCGCCGAGCAGAAGGGCTGGGTCTGCAAGATCTGCGGCTATGTCTATGAGGGCGAGGACCTCCCCGCCGACTTCATCTGCCCGCTCTGCAAGCACGGCGCGGAAGACTTCGAAAAACTCGGCTGACGCCTCCCGCGTTTCCAAAATTACCCTGGCTCTTCGTAGGGGCGGGCGACTCTGCGAAACTTCTGGAGTCTTCCGAATTTGCGTAGGGGGCGATGCCCACATCGCCCCGGCGGTACGAACCGTTTTTACGGAAATCCATTGCGAATTCGATGGTACTCTTGGGGCGATGTGGGCATCGCCCCCTACGAACCTTATTTCAGTCTTCAGATCATTACAATATTTTGAAAGGATTGTATTGTCATGCGTGTATTAGACCAGCTTGAACCGAAGAACGTTTTCTCCTTCTTTGAAGACCTCTGCGCCATCCCGCACGGCTCCGGCAACACGAAGGCCATCAGCGACTACTGCGTGAAGTTCGCGCACGATCGCGGTCTGGAGGTACATCAGGACAGCCTCAACAACGTCCTCATCGTCAAGCCCGCGACGCCCGGGTATGAAGCCGCGCCCACGGTTATCGTGCAGGGGCACCTCGACATGGTCGCGGAAAAAACGCCCGAGAGCACCATCAACTTTCTGACCGACGGTCTGGAGCTCGAGGTCGACGGCGACTTTGTAAGCGCCAAGGGCACGACGCTCGGCGGCGACGACGGCATTGCGGTCGCGATGGCCTTGGCCGTTCTGGATTCTGATGACCTCGCGCACCCGAGACTCGAGTGCCTGTTTACGATCGACGAGGAAACCGGCATGGACGGCGCGGTCGGCTTCGACGCATCCATCCTGCAAGGCAAGCGCCTTCTCAACATTGACTCCGAGGAAGAGGGCATTCTCACCGTCAGCTGCGCGGGCGGCGCGCACGCGGCGGCAAGAATTGAACTGCATGCCAACGACTGCGCGCTCGATTCCGCCGAGATCAAAATTTCCGGCCTCAAGGGCGGCCACTCCGGCGCGGAGATCGACAAGGGCCGGGCAAACGCAACGATCACGCTCGGCCGTGTCTTGCAGGCGCTTGTTGACGAGCTCGAGGTTCGCATTGTATCCGCCGAGGGCGGCCTCAAGGACAACGCCATCCCGAACGCAGCGCGCGCGGTGATCGCGCTGGAAGACGGCAAGCTTTCGCGCGCGCAGGAGATCTGCGAAGAGCTGCAGGCCACGCTCCGCGCGGAA
Source organism: uncultured Oscillospiraceae bacterium (assembly GCA_934668605.1). Classification (GTDB taxonomy): domain Bacteria; phylum Bacillota; class Clostridia; order Oscillospirales; family Oscillospiraceae; genus CAG-170. The sequence continues at coordinate 50,489 of CAKUNY010000001.1, forward strand.
TACGCGGCCGCCGATCCCGACATCACCGTCACCTTCACTCCCGGCATGGTCGCGGATCAGGCGCTCAGCCTGATGGACACCAAAAAGGTCTGCTGCTTCCTGGGGCTCTACCCGAACGGCATCGAGTCGATGAGCATGGACATTCCGGGCCTGGTGCAGACCTCCTGCAATCTCGGCATTTTCAAGGTTGGCGAAACCGGCCTCGAGGGCTCTGGCTCCGTCAGAAGCTCGGTTGCCAGCCGCAAGCAGCTGCTTATCCGGAGGATCCGGCTTCTCACCGAAAGCCTCGGCGGCACGCTCTGCATCTCGGGCGAATACCCCGCGTGGGAATACCGCCGCGAGTCTCATCTGCGCGATGTGATGTGCGAGATCTATAAAAAGCAGTACGGCGAGGATGTGCGGGTCGAGGCCATCCACGCAGGACTCGAGTGCGGCCTGTTCTGCGGCAAGATCCCGGGGCTCGACGCCGTATCCTTCGGCCCTAACCTCTATGACATCCATACGACAGCCGAGCGCATGTCTATTTCGTCTGTCCAGCGCGTCTATGCCTACCTCTGCGAGGTTCTCAAGACGCTGAAAGATTGACCAATTTTCAAAAGTCCCGCCCAAACGAGCGTTTGGGCGGGATTTTCATCCTATTTTCTCGGATTGTTTTTAAATGATTCACAATTTTCATAAAATAAACGATATAATAAATGCTATGTAATGCGGATGGGAGGGACGAAACATGACAGGTGATCCGTATGAGGTGCTCGGCGTATCGCACGGCGCGAGCGAAGACGAGATCAAGCAGGCCTATCGCCGCCTTGCCAAGCAGTACCACCCAGACCTCCATCCCGGCGACGCTGCATGCGCGAAAAAGATGAACGAGATCAACGAGGCCTACGATCTGCTCAAAAACCCGCAGGCGTATCAGGCCTATCGCCAACAGCAGCAGCAATCGTCCTATCAGCAGGCCTACCGGCAGCAGCAGTCTGCCTACCAGCAGCAGAACCAGCAGTATTACGACCCCTTCGGCTTCTGGTCGTCGCAAAATGGCAATCAGAACAGCCAGAACCAGAACTATTACCGCTACACCTACACCTATCAGCCGGGGCAGTCTTCCGATCAGTCCGACCCCAACACGCAGTACCAGTGGACGTATCGCCGCCCACGGCACGGCGGGATTCTGCGCAAGATCATCAGCGCCTATCTCATTTTGCAGCTTTTGGGCTGGCTTCTGACCAGCTGCTCGTACGGGCTGTATTCTCCCTATTACTATAGCGATTCCGGCCAGTCGAGCTCCGGCTATTCCGATACCTACACCCAGCCGCAGTCCGGCTACCATTCGTACGGCTTCGGCAGCGGACGGCAGAGCTGAGAGGTGCGCCATGGGTCTTTTCACAAAAAAAGCTGCGCCCGCGCCCGATCTTCGTCTCGAGGCGCTGGAAGCGGAATTCAAAAACTATCGCCGCCGCACCCAGGATGCTTCCGAGCGCGCGGCAAGTGATGCCCGGCGCAAGGCCGTCCTCGCGTTTCTGCCGGTCTATGACGATTTGGAGCGCGCGCTTGCGGCGCCCTGTCAGGATACGGCCTACCGCAGGGGCATCGAGCTTATGATGCAGAACCTTCTGTCCATTCTGGCAGGCTTCCGGGTGCAGCCCATGCAGTCGCTCGGCAAGTGCTTTAACCCCACGTATCACGAGGCCGTCTCGCACGTGGAAGACAAGACGGTCGGCGAAGAGCGCATCGTACAGGTTATCCAGACCGGCTTTACAATGGACGAGGAAGTCCTCCGGCACGCGAAGGTCGTTGTCGCAAATTAGCGCATATTTCTATGTTTCTCGCCCCGCGGGGCGAATTTTGATTGAACTTTTGTAAGGAGCGTTCATGTATGTCCAGAATCATCGGGATCGACCTTGGTACCACGAATTCCTGCGTGGCTGTGATGGAGGGCGGAGAGCCTGTCATCATCCCCAACGCGGAGGGCGGCAGAACCACGCCGTCGGTGGTCGCCTTTTCCAAGACCGGTGAGCGGATGGTGGGAAGCCTCGCCAAGCGGCAGGCCGTCACGAACCACGACAGAACCATCTCCTCCATCAAACGCCAGATGGGCACCAATTACCGCGTGAACATCGACGGGCACAAATATACGCCGCAGGAAATCTCCGCGATGATCCTGCAAAAGCTCAAGCGCGACGCAGAGAGCTATCTGGGTGAGCCCGTCACGGAGGCCGTGATCACCGTCCCCGCGTATTTTACCGACGCGCAGCGGCAGGCCACCAAGGACGCGGGCAAGATCGCGGGGCTGAACGTCCAGCGCATCATCAACGAGCCCACGGCGGCGGCACTGGCCTACGGCATTGACAAGGAGCAGAGCCAGAAGATCATGGTCTACGACCTCGGCGGCGGCACGTTCGACGTGTCGATCCTGGACATTTCCTCGGGCGTCATCGAAGTCCTCGCCACAGCGGGCAACAACCACCTCGGCGGCGACGATTTCGATCAGGCCATCATGGACTACCTCGTCTCGGAGTTCAAGCGCGAAAATAAAATCGATCTCTCCCGCGACCCGGTCGCCATGCAGCGCGTGCGCGAGGCGGCGGAGAAGGCGAAAATCGAGCTCTCGTCCATGACGCAGACCTCGGTCGAGCTGCCGTATATCGCGGTTTCGAAATCCGGTCCTTTGCACATGGACATTCCCCTCTCCCGCGCGAAATTCAACGATCTCACCTGCCAACTCGTGCAGGCGACAAAGGCGCCCGTCAATCAGGCCATCAACGACTCCGGCATTACGATCTCTCAAATCAGCAAGGTTCTCATGGTGGGAGGCTCGAGCCGCATCCCCGCCGTGCAGGAGCTCGTCAGCCAGATCACGGGCACGGCTCCTTTTAAGGGCATCAACCCCGACGAGTGCGTTGCGATGGGCGCGTGTCTGCAAGGAGGCGTGCTGTCAGGAAGCGTAAAGGGACTTCTCCTTCTGGACGTGACCCCGCTGTCTCTCGGCATTGAAACGCTCGGCGGCGTATGCACCCGGGTCATCGAGCGCAACACGACGCTTCCCATCCGCAAAAGCCAGATCTTCACGACCGCCTCCAACTTCCAATCCTCCGTCGACGTGCACGTTTTGCAGGGCGAGCGCCCGATGGCGCGGCAGAATAAGGAGCTCGGAAGGTTCCAGCTGACCGGCATCCGAAGAGCGCCCCGCGGCGTTCCGCAGATCGAGGTCACGTTCTCGATTGACGCGAACGGCATTGTGAACGTCTCAGCCAAAGACTTGGACACCGGCAAGGCGCAGGCCATCACCATCACCGCGACCTCCAACATGAGCCGCGAGGAAATTGACCGGGCGGTGCGCGACGCGCAGCAGTATGCCGCCGAGGATGAAAAGCTCAAGGCCGAGGCCGTCGCCAAGGATCGCTGTGAGCACCTTCTTTACAAGGCCGCAAATGCCAAACCCGCAGATAAGGAGCAGAAAGCGGCCATTTCCGACGCGGCAAAGGCCGTTAAGCGCGCCGTCAAATCCCGCGACAGCGCGCAGATGGTTTCCGCCGCAGATCAATTGGAGACGCTATTGCAGCAGGCGGGCGTCAATATGGATGGCGCCGACGGCTATCAGGGCTCCTACGAAAACCCCAACAATTCCTTCGAAGACGACGCAATGGACGCAGACTTCGAAGAGATGGACAAGTAAGTCCTTGCATAAAGCCTTCAATCAACGCGTAGGGGGCGATGCCCACATCGCCCCGTTGGGAACCGACGAATTCGCATCGGTTTTCCGTCAAAGCGGTGCGTACCGCCGGGTCGATGTAGGCATCGACCCCTACGCAAATTTGGAAGATTCGGAGAAAACCGGCGCAGGAAAATGCTGCGCCGGTCTTTTTCATTCGCAGAACAGTCCCCGCTCTTCGCGGAAGCGGCGGATCTCCGGGTTTACGATTCTCCCCTTTTCCAGATCGATCGCGCGGCGAAGATTCTCGGGGTATTTCCCGCTGGCCAGCGCGTCGGCGTATTTTAAAAAGTTCCGGCTGAAAATTTTGGAGGTCGTGTAGGGGTACATGGCGGGGGTATTGTCGACCGCGTAGTGAATGACGCCGTCGACGGTATAAACCGGATGATCGATCGTCGTCGGGTGCGACGTTTCAATTTCCAGATACGGGTCGCAGCTCACGTCGATGATCATCGTTCCTGGGCGCATCTTTTTTAAATCCTCACGGTAGATGAGCCGGTCGGTGCGCGCCGTGTCCCAATAGACGCAGTTGACGATCACATCGTACTGAAACATCAGCTTGCGAAACGTCTTTTCCATCTTCCGCCCGAAGATATCGACCTCCGCGCCAAGCCCCGTCAGCATCCGCATCGCGCCCTTGGCTGTCTGGCCGTTTCCGACGATGCAGACCTTGCAGTCGTAGGGCATTTTGCCGCAGTAACGGAACGCGTGCAAAATCGCGGCCTCGCCCGCAATCTCGCGGTTGCGGTAAAATAGATACCGCCCGTTTTCCTTCAAATGCTCGAGGGCAATGACCGTGTGCCCCGCGCGGATGGCTTTTCCGGCAAAGTCCGTCTTCTGTACCGTGTGCGCCCAGCCGCACAGGATCTTCCCGGGCGCAAGCTCGTCTAAGTATTCCGCGTCTCCGAGCTTCACGTCCACGATCACGTCCGCCTGCAAGACCTCCTCTCGGGAGGCAAGGCGCACGCCGGCTTTTTCATAGTCTTCATCCGAAAAGCCGAGGCTCAGACCGTAGCCCGTCTCGAACACCGCTTTGCCGGGATATCGGAGCTGCGCGCACTCCGACGGAAAGAGCGCTCTTCGGTTCTCGTTATTCTTTCGGCTGATCACATATCCAACGGTATTCATGCGCGTTTCCCCTCCCGGCAATCTTTTCGAAGATATCATACCATAATATTTGATAAAAGTCAATTATTGATAAAGCGCAAGTGTTGACATTTGTCGAGACATGTTGTATGATGCGGTTGCTAAAATGCTGTTAAGGAGAGATTCCGCATGCCGGTTTCTGTTTCAGACGGCGCGCCGTCGCCGCTTTTGTTATTGCTGCCGCTGCTTTCCCGCTTCCTCACGCCCCCGGCGCATCTGTCCGCAAAGCTGACAAAGACGCAGCTTCTGATCGTAACGGCGCTTTCGTATCACGAGAGCTTTCACATGTCCCAGCTCGCGTCCTATCTCTCGTTTTCCAAGGAGCAGGCCACGCGCGCCGCTGCGCCGTTGGTGGAGGCGGGTCTTGTTGAGCGCTTCGAGCAGCCGGAAAACAGGACGCGGGTCTTCCTCCGCCTGAGCGCTGATGGAAGGGAGCTTGCAGACGAGCTTCGCGCGCAGTTTTCTGAGCAGCTGAAGGTCAAGGTCAGCGCGTCTTTATCTGCGCCCGAGCAGGAAGAACTCCGCGCAGCCGCCGAGACGCTGGTGCGCCTCCTGTCCAAAATCTAACGCTGTCAATTTCGCCGCACGCGCGGCACTTATATGAGCGCGTCGGCTTTCAGCAGCTCGGCACCATTCCCGCGGGCTTCCGCCTCAAAGACGGCACCTACGCCGATATCTGTCCGTATTACAAAACGCTCTGCCCCATGCAAACAAATCGCCGGCAGCCGCAAATTCGCAGCTGCCGGCGATTTTTCTGTTACTTTGCGTCATGCATCAGCGCCTTGCCCGTTTCCCAGGCCTGACCGATTTTTTCTCCGATCGTGTAATAGCCGCTTTGCATCTGATCGTAGACCAGGGCGTTGAGCCTTCCCGCGTCCACATTGCCCGCCTCGTCCAGAACGCTCTCGTCCGCCAGAACGCCGACGATCTCGCCGAAGATCAGATGCCCGCAGACGTCCATCCGATCGTCGACCACGCGGCATTCGAGCGTGAGCGGAAACTCCTGCACGACGGGCGCGTCCACCTTTTCGCTCTTGAGCGCCGTCAGACCGCTGCGCGCGAATTTGTCCGGCAGCTTGTTGCCGCTGGCAATGCCAAAAAAGTCGGCCTGCTCAATGTGCGCCGCGTCCGCGATGCTGATGGTAAACGCGCCTCTGGCTTTGATGTTTTTGGACGTTTTGTGGTTCTCGTTGATTCGGAGAGACACCATGTTCCGCCCGCAAATTCCGCCCCAGGCCATGTTCATGACGTTCACCGAGCCGTCTTCATTGTAGCTCGCCACCATCAGAACCGGCATCGGGAACAGATACGGCTTGACGCCCAGGTCTTTTTTCATTGCAACTCCTCCGTGTTCGTTTTTTCTGAGTATATCATGAACCGGAGACATCTGCAAGCGGGATCACGCGCGCGCCGTCAGACACAGCCAGCCGGTTTTCGCCTCGTGCGCCTGCGCGTTTTTGAAGCCTGCCGCCAAGAGAAGCTTTTCGAGCTGCTCCGCCGTGTAGACCGTCATGCCGGAGACCTTTTCCGTCCAGACGCTTTCTCCCGTGCGCGCGCCGAGCTCGTTGCAAATGAGAAACATGCCGCCCGGGCGCAAGACGCGGTGCACCTCGCGGAAGGAAGCTTCAAGCTCCGGCCAGAAATAGACCGTCTCAAACGCCGTCACAAGGTCAAAGGACGCGTCCTCATACGGAAGCTGCGCCACGCTTGCCTGCACGACCTCGCAGCGCCCTTCTTCGATGGCCTTCCGGTTGCGCGACCGGGACGCTTCGACGCTGACCTCCGAATAGTCAATGCCGCAGACCCGCCCCTTGGGGCAGCGCTTTAAAAGCCGCGCCAGATTCGCGCCGCCCCCGCAGCCGCAGTCCAATGCGGTTGTGCCGAGAGATACCGACAAAAACCGCAGCGCCCAGCGCGAAACCGCGCCATGCCCGAGGTTCATCAGCCGAACCATCCACTTGCCGCCCAGCCCGTCGGGCTTTCGTGTGTTATCCAGAAATGACATGCTGTATTCCTCCTCTTCATAAATGACGCAATCAGCCGGGCAAAAGTTCCATCACACCGGCAAGCAGCACGGAAATGACGGCCATTCCGATTGTCCCGGCGAGCCACTTTTTGCGCTTGTCCTGCGCGGTAATATAGGGTCGTAAGTCCTCCGTTCCGGGAATGACCCACGCGCTCGTGTGCCCCACCCAGTAGTCGTCAATCAGAAGACGGTCGATGACGTTCATGATCGACAAAATCACAAGCAGCTGCCAGAAGCCCGCCCAGAATCCTCGCGCGCCGTTAAGCGCATACACACAGACGAGCACATACGCAAGGTACCCCGGGATGCACACCAGCTTGAAGCGGAGGCTGTTTTTTCGGATTTGCTCCTTTGTAATGAGCCCCTGCGCGATGGCGCGCGCCTGCACGTCCTCGTGATACAGATGCACCATCCCGACCGCACCCTTTCGGATGCCGAGCGCGCAGATGCGCACCAGCAGCGCCCCAAGTCCCAGTCCCTCCAGAATCAGCGAGAGCATCATAGAAATTCCTCCTGCATTTTTAGTTAGATGCATTTAATTATCATGGCGCTGTTATTATAATTCGCCGCCGCTTCCGTGTCAAGGCGCGGCGCTTGACAGGCAGGCGCATTTTCTGTATAATACATACAATTTACACGAATCAGAAGGAGGTTTTCTTCGGGTATGGATACCGACGGCGGCGACAATCCCGGTAACACATTGATCTGTCATACGGTTTTGCGAGCATATCTGCGCTGCGAGAGGCAGGGCGGACGTGCTTTTTTGCGCCCATAATGGCTTGCAGCATCAGAGAAAGCAATCAACAAAACGTTGACAGAAAAGGAGTACCATTACATTGTCTACCACAACCTGTTTGATCATCATGGCGGCGTGTCTCATCCTGTCCGCCTATTTTTCGGCCACCGAGACGGCGTTTTCCTCGGCCAACGCTACGCGCCTCAAAACCCTCGCGGAGAAGGGCAGCAAAAAAGCAAAGCTTGCCTGCGAGCTCCTGGAGCATTACGACAAACTGCTCTCCACGATCCTGATCGGCAACAACATTGTAAACATCCTCATGGCCTCCATCGGCACGGTGCTCTTTGTCCGGCACTATGGCGACGCGGGCGCGACGATCTCGACCGTCGTGGTGACCGTCGTCGTGCTGGTCTTCGGCGAGATTTCGCCCAAGAGCGTGGCCAAGGACTGCGCC
>CAKUNY010000002.1 GCA_934668605.1 uncultured Oscillospiraceae bacterium
AACAGACATGAATAATTTCCTCCTTATTTTATCGCCGGAGCGCCAAGCGGCAAACCGGACACGAAACTACACATTCATTCATCATTCTCTCAAATTATAGTCCATTTGAAAGCAGGTGTCCAGTATTATATTTGCCAAAAAGAGCCGCCCTATGCGCCGGATTATTTACATTTTTCATAGTTTCGAACATTTTACCGGCCGCAATTCCAAATTCTCAGCCGTCGCCTTCCAGTGTCAGAATTTCACCCTTTCCAACACCTTCCCACAATTGCCGCCCGTGCGTTTTCCATCCAGAATTGCAGGCTCTCCCGCAACAAAAACGTGCTCCATCCCCTGCGCGGGCTGTCTGGGATCCTGGTACGTTCCGGCCTCGTGAAGTCCATCCAGCGTGAACACATTGATGTCCGCGTCCATGCCCGGTGCAGCAATGCCCTTGCCGGAGAGACGCAGCCGCCTTGCAGGCAGCCCCGTCACCTTCTGCACCGCTTTGTATGCCGGCAGAACGCCTGCGCGTACGTACCGCTCAAACAGCCGCACGAACGTGCCGTATACCCGCGGATGCATCAGCCCCTCGGTGGGATAGGTCGCGTCGGAAATCACGCAGGTCGTCTCATCCTGCAAAATGGCCGCGATGTCCTCCTCGGCAGTAATAAAATCGATCATGCTCACCGTGCAGCGCTCGCAGGATAAGAGATCAAACGCGCAGTCAAACGGGTCTTTCCCCTGCATCGCCGCAATTTCCGCGATTGACTTGCCTTCGCAGATTTTATTTTCCGGCCGTGTAACGCTCGAGGCGACGATATTCTCCCAACCGGCGAGCAGCGAGATATTTTCAAAATCGCTTCCCGTCTGCATCCGCACCCGAATCTGCGCGCGGAACTCCGGGTTTTTGAGATTTTCACTCAAAGCCTCGAGTCCCCCCTCCTGGCACTCCGGCGGGAGAATGTGGATCAGCTGCGTCGAGCCCGCCGTATACGGGTACGCGTCGCAGAAAACCTCCACGCCCTCTTCCCGCACTTTTTCCATCCGGCGGAGCATATTGGGGGTCGATCTGTGCCAGTTTTCCTTTCCGATGGACTTTAAGTGGCTGATCTCGACCGGCGTGTGAAGCGCCGCTCCGACCGCGATCATCTCCTCGAGCGCCTGCTCCACGCCGCTTCCCTCCTGCCGCATATGGACGGTGATCGGAACGCCGGAATTTTGCAGCGGCGCGAGCGCCCGTATCAGTTCCTGCGTCGTATAAAAGCACTCCGGCGCGTATCCGAGCCCCAGAGACACCCCGAGCGCGCCATCCGATAACGCCTGCTCGATGGCCTTATGGATCTTCCGGTAGTGCTCGTCCTCCAATCGCTGCACGCCGAAGCCCGCCGCCTGCGCGCGCATCGTTCCGCCGCCTGCGAGCATGCCGATGTTGACCGGGAGCTTCCGCTTTTTCACCGCGTGCAAATAATCGCCCATCGTCTCGGTGTGCATCTCAGCCTCCGGTCTTCCCGTGACCGGTGTGAGATAGTCGAAAATCTCCGCTTGGTGCGCGCCGCCGCTCGGCGCGATCGAGAGCCCGCAGTTGCCGTTTACGATCGTCGTCAGCCCCTGAAAAAGCTCCGCGTCTCCGAAGCCCTCCCGGAAGAGCGCCGCGTCCGCGTGCCGGTGAATGTCGATAAAACCCGGCGTCACAAGCTTTCCCGTCACATCGAGCGATTTTTTCGCCTGCGCGCCGGATAAATTCCCGACCGCTGCAATTTTTCCGCCCTGAATGCCGACGTCCGCCCGGAATCCTTCCTTCCCGCTTCCGTCGATCACCGTTCCGCCAAGAAGTACCCAATCAAAAACCATTGCTTCCGCCTCTTTCGTCGTTTTTCTCCATTGTAGCGCGCCCGGCAGATAAATGCAATGCGCCCGCCAAAGCCCGGCAGGCGCATCGGGACTGTCAAAAAAGCTGACGCTTTCTTGACAGAAGGGGTTGCGCCTCGACTGCGCGCATAATTTTTGCCCCGATGGGGCAAAAATTCCACACTTGCGAGGCGATAGGTATGTTTCCGGTCGGCAAAGCCGCCGGATAACATGGATTTCCATTTTATTTCGCCCTGCGGGGCGAAACTCTACGAGGTTTTTTGACACACTGAATGCGCCCGCCGAAACCGGCGGACGCATCTTACCCTTTATTCTATGCCGAGCGCGCGGAAGGACGCCTCAAACGGCGCGCGGGCAATTCCCTTTTCCGTAATGAAGCCGGTGACAAGCGAATGGTCTGTCACATCGAACGCCGGATTGAGGACGTTCACACCCTCCGGCGCCATCCGTTTTTCGTACCACATCTCGGTCACCTCTTCCGGCTTTCTCTGCTCAATGACGATCTCGTCGCCGGCTGCGATGTTCATATCGATCGTCGACGACGGCGCGCAGACGTAGAACGGAATGCCGTAGTGCTTTGCCAGAATCGCGACGGCGCTCGTTCCGATCTTATTGGCAAAATCGCCGTTTGCCGCCACATGGTCGCAGCCGACAAAGATGATCTTGATCCCCTGCGTTTTCATGCAGTAGGAGGCCATATTGTCGCATTGCACATAGGTGTCAACGCCCGCCGCCTGCATCTCAAACGCGCTCAGGCGCGCACCCTGCAATAGCGGCCGCGTCTCATCGCAGTACACATGCAGATCCTTTTTTCCGTCCCATCCGTGCTCCAGCGCGATGTAAACCGGCGCCAGAGCCGTACCATACTTGGCAGTCGCCAGCGTTCCGGCGTTGCAGTGGGTCAAAATGGCATCGCCCTTGTGAAGAAGCTCAAAGCCATATTGTCCGATGCTCCTGCTGATCGCGATATCCTCCTCGCGGATGGCGTTCGCCTCCCGCAAAAGCCGCTGCTTCATCTGCGCGACAGTCAGCTTCTCGCGATTTTTCAGAAGCACGTTCTCCATCCGCCGCAGCGCCCAGGACAGATTCACCGCCGTCGGGCGCGCCGAGTCGAGATACGCCTTCATTTTTTGCATCTGCCCGACAAAGACGTCCATATCGTCCGTCTCAAGCGGCTCGACTGCCAGATACAGCCCATACGCACCCGCTACGCCGATGGCCGGCGCGCCGCGCACGCGCAGCATATAGATGGCCTCCCAGATCTCCTCCGGGGTAGAAAGCTCCAGATATTTTTCCTCATTTGGAAGCAGCGTCTGGTCGATGATGCGAAGCTTCTTCTTGTCCTCCAGCAAAACGACCGTGTCGATCGAAAGTGCGTTTTTCATGGTTCTACTCCTTTCATCTTGTCCTATGCCTGCTTCTGTGCGTCATGCAGCGCACGCAGGAAATCCGCGCCCGCCAGCATATTCTGCCGGTTCATGATGTAGCGCTTCGCCGTCAGAATGCAGATCCTCTCCGCCCTGGCTCTTGCGTCGGCGTCCGCGATCGTCGTCAGATCCTTGACATTTGCCATGCCGACCGTACGGCGGATCAGCTCCAGACCGGCCGCGCCCGCCGTATCCTCCAGAATCGTGCGCAGATAGTAGTCCTCAAACCCGCGCGATCTGCACATCGTATCGGTCACGTGCGCGTCATAATACGCGCGCAGCTTCTGCATCGTCAGGTTCACAACGTCCTCAATTGCCGACTCTACCCACTGGCAGAAGGCTGCATCTCCGGCCGCGTCCCCGTTGCACCAGGCAAAAATGAGGTTCGCAGCGACATTGCCAATGTCATAGCCCATCGGGCCATAGAAGCAAAACTCCGGGTCAAAGACCTTTGTGGATGTGTCGTTGATGAAAATGGAGCCCGTATGCAGATCGCCATGCAGCAGAGACTGCGCGCGCGTCATAAAGTCCATCTTGAGCTTGGCCACTTCCGCATGCAGCGCCTCGTCCTCGTAAAGCGCGTGGCGGACAAACTCGGCGTTCGGCGCAAAGACGTTATTTCTGTGCCGCTCGTCGTTATACGGCTCGGTGTAGACAAGCGCCTCCGTAATATCGCACAATTCGGGGTTGATGTACGTTCTTTGCAGCTCCTTTTTCTTCTGGTGATCCAGAACCACATCGGTCGTTCCCATGAGCGTATTGGCCATGAAGGTCGAAATCTGGTCGGCAAACTTCGGGAATGTCCTGTGTTCGAGCATGGCCGTGCGCATGATCATGTGATCGGACAGATCTTCCTCGCAGCAGACATTCATCGTCGTATCAAAGAAGTAGACCTGCGGCACATAGCCGGGCGCGAGCTGCCCTTCCAGGATCAAAATCTCCGACTCGATGCGGTTGCGCTCGGGAGAGAGCTTCATGTCAGAAGAGATGCGCGCTTCCACACCCGCCTGCTTGATGATCACCGAGTGTCCCGCATCATCCCAGACTTTAAACACATAGTTGAGGTTTCCGTCGCCGATCTCCCGGCACTGCATCGTCTCCCGCTTCCAGGATACGTCCTGCTTCTTTTCCAGCACATACTCTATGACCTCTTCTGGTTTCATCAGAAAATACGTTTCAAATTTTGACATAAGCAATACTCCTTTTTCGTCTGATTCTCTATTCCAAGCCCTCAGATATCTTCGGGCGGGCATTCAATTTTGATCACGCCGCGCTTTAAAAACGACGGCGCATGGACGCTGCAATTCGGTAGGTGCGCGTCGTGCGGGAACTGAATGGCAAACATGCCCGGCCGCAGCGTCACAAATTCGCCCGTTCCCTCAAAAAATTCAATATCATCCTCCGCGTCGTACGCACGCATGCGCGCGCCGAGATTTGCTCTGTGCGTATAGCCGAACGTCTCTTCTCCTTCCAGAATAAACTGGATATCGATGTGCCGCCGGTGCGCCTCCCAGAGGGACAAATCCGGCATTTGCGTCTGCATTTCCTGAATCAGATACCGCACGCCGTCCGTTTCATGCCAGCCGGGGGCTTTGTCCATTCGTTCCGGCTGCCGCAAAAATCGCAGCGCCTTTTCAATGTCGCTCCCCAGCCCATAGTAATCCGGCGCCGCGCGCAGCCAATCGACGATCATGTGCTCCTCCTATCACGCAGAACAACGCATGTTTTGATGCGTGTTTTCACAATTTTTGCCTATTGATACAGGTTCTCCCATTTTCTTCCTTCGTTGGTTTTAAAATGCGCCATACCTTGCCATGCAGCAGGGTATGGCGCACAGGTTCCTTCCGAGCCGGCGCTTACGCGCCGGCAGGGTCAGCAGTTTCTAAGATTTCAATCTTATTTGTAGAGAGCCGCGATCTCCTCGTCGGTGTAGCCGTGGACTTCCTTGAGAATATCGTTGACGTTGTCGAGGGTGACCAGCTTGGAGTCAGCACGGTAGGACTCAACGGTCTCGCCCTGGAGCATCTTGGCCATTGCGTCAGCAGCGCCGTGGGAGTAGCCAACGGTATCCTGCGCAACGGAAGCGGCCAGCTGGCCGTCGATCAGAGCCTGGCAGCCAAGCTCGTTGGCGTCGACGGAGTAGACCTTGATGTCGTCACGGCCGGCAGCCTGGATCGCCTGGATCGCGCCCAGAGCCATGTCGTCGTTCGCAGCGAAGACAACCTCGATTTCGGGGTTGGAGATCAGCCAAGCTTCCATGATGGGAAGAGCCTCGGAAGTGGACCAGTTCGCAGTCTGATCGTCAACGATGTTGGCGCCGACAGCTTCGATGCCCTGCACGAAGCCTTCGTGACGGCCGTCAGCATGGAACGTGGAGTCGATGCCGCGGAGGATGACGCAGTTGGTGCCTTCCTTGAGAACGCCCTGCTCAGTGGCGTAGTCGGTCAGCAGAGTGCCCTGCTGGACGGGGTTGGCGTCGATGTAGACGGATTCGCCGTCGTCGTTGACGGAACCGACAGTGACAAGAACCTTAACGCCGGCTTCCACAGCAGCCTTGACATAGGGAACGGGGGAGTCGGGGTCGTTCTGCTGGAAGATGATGCCGTCGTAGCCCTGGGTGACGCAGGTCTCGATCAGGGTGTTGATGGTGTCGTTGTTCAGCTCGCCATCGAAGAAGTCAACGGTGTACAGATCGCCGTAGGTTTCCTTCTGATAGGTGTCGAACATCTGGGAAACGAGGTAGGTGTAGGTGTCGGAGTAGGACTTCACGATGAATGCAACGCGATAGGGCTCCTTGGTCTCCTCGGCGGGAGCTTCTTCTTCCGCAGCGGGAGTTTCTTCAGCAGCGGGAGTCTCAGTGGTCGTAGTCTCCGCAGCGGGAGCCTGGGTCTCGGTGGTCTTCTGCGCGCAGCCTGCGAAAACGCAAACTACCATGACAGCTGCCAGCAGAATGGCTAACAATTTTTTCATTTTGTTTCCTCCATAAAATGAATGTATTTGCAAACACGCCGTATGGCGTAAATGCCGGAATTGGATGCGGGCTTTCCGCCCTGCCCGGCGGCAGGAAGCCTGCCGCCAGACGAATGGTTTTTGATCTCAGCGCTTCTTGCCGCTCTTGGTGATCGTATCGATGACGACCGCCGCGACAATGACGAGGCCGGTGATGATCTGCTGATAGTACGACTGCACGTGCATCAGGTTCAGGATGTTCTTGATCATGCCGACGATCAGGCAGCCGATGACGGTGCCGAAGATGTTGCCCTGGCCGCCTGACAGAGACGCGCCGCCGATGATCGCGCCGGTGATGGCGTCGAATTCCATGCCGACCGCCTCAGCCGGCTGCGCGGAGTTCAGACGAGCCATAAAGACCGTGCCCGCGACTGCGACGCAGACAGAGTGGAACAGGAAGACCTTGGTGATGACCCAGTCGGTGTTGATACCGGCAGCCTTCGCAGACTCCATGTTGCCGCCGACGGCGTAGATGTATTTGCCCTGCCGGGTCTTCGTCAGAAGCACCCACGTCAGAAGCACGAAGATGGCCATAATGAGGATCGGGTACGAGAAGCCGCCGATGATCTTGCCCTGGCCGAGCACAACGATGTTGCCGATCTGCTTGATGATCTTGGCCTGCGTGTAAAGAAGCGCCATGCCGCGCGCGGCGGTGTTGATGCCGAGGGTGACGATGAAGGCCGGGGCGCCGAGCTTGGTGATGATCTGCGCGCCGAGCGTATAGATCACAACGCAGACCAGAATGCCGAGCAGGATCGCGCAGATCGCGGCGGGGAAATCGCCGAAGCCGCTCTTTTCGGTCAGGTTCTTGAACGTGCCGATGGACACGCAGCCGGAGAACGCGACCATAGAGCCTGCGGCAAGGTCGGTGTTGCCGGTGATCAGGATCGGGGTGATGCCGCAGCCGACAATGACGATACATGCCGTCTGGGTCAGAATGTTCAGCAGGTTGACAGGCCGGATGAAGATCGGGTTGAGTGCCGTGAAGAGCACAACCAGAACGGCCATGATGATCAGAATACCGACTTTGTTATACAGTTCCTTAACGCTGAGCTTTTTCTTCGCGCCGTTCATTGGTGCCTTAGCCATTGTGTTTACCTCCTACAGCCGCCAACTGCATGATCGCAGTCGCATTGATTTCATTTTTCTGCAAAAATCCGGCGATCTCGCCCTCGCGAACGACCATGACGCGGTCGCTCATGCCCATGAGCTCTTCGAGGTCGGAGTCGATCAGGATAATTGCCGTGCCATTGTTGCACATTTCATGCATCAGCTTGTAGATCTCGTACTTCGTGCCGACGTCAATGCCGCGCGTCGGCTCGTCGAGGATCAGGATCTTCGGTGCAACCGACAGCCACTTGCCGAGGACGACCTTCTGCTGGTTGCCGCCGGAGAGCGTGCCGGTGATCGTCGCGGAGGAGGGAGCCTTGATCTCGAGGTAGCTGACCATCTTGTCGACCAGCTCCTTGACCTTTCCTTTTTTGATCCAGCGGCTCTTGAACACGTGGTCGTAGGAGACGAGCGCAATGTTCTCTCCGATGCTGGCCACGAGGTTCAGGCCCTGATTCTTGCGGTCTTCCGGAACCAGAACGATGCCGTCGTCGATCGCGTCGTTGACGGTCTTGATCTTGAGCTTTTCGCCCTTGAAGTACACGTCGCCGGAATCCTTGGGGTCCATTGCCATGACAGCGCGCGCAATTTCGGTTCGGCCTGCGCCGATCAGACCCGAAACGCCGAGGATCTCGCCCTCATGCAGATCAAAGCTGACATCGTGGAAGACGCCTTCGCTGTTGAAGTTTTCGACTTTGAAAATAACGTCTCCGATCTTGGCCGTCTTCTTCGGGTAGACCTCTGTCATTTTCCGGCCGACCATCATTTCGATGACCTGCTCGATATTCGTTTCCGCCGCGGGCATGGTCTTGACATGCTGGCCGTCGCGGATGACGGTAATGTAGTCCGCCACGCGGAAGATTTCCTCCATCTTGTGGCTGATGTAGATCACTGTAATGCCCTGGTCGCGCAGCTCATAGATCTTCTTGATCAGGAACTCGACCTCGTCGGAGGTCAGAGAAGACGTCGGCTCGTCCATCAGGATGATGCGCGCGTTTGCCGAGATTGCCTTGACGATCTCGAGCATCTGCGCTTCCGCGACGGACAGGTTCTTCATCTTTTCCGACAGATTGAAGGAAAGTCCCTGCTCGTTAAGATACTCCTGTGCCTTTTCACGCATGGCCTTCATGTCCACGGCCACCGCGTTTTTCATGATCTCGCGGCCGAGATACATGTTTTCAAGCACGGTCATTTCGGGAATGACGTTCAGCTCCTGGTAGATCATCGAAATACCGGCCTTGAGCGCATCCGCCGGGCCGTGGGTGTTCAGAGGCTTGCCCTCGAACAGAACCCGGCCTTCGTCCGCCTTATAAAGGCCGTTGATGACCTTCAGCAGCGTGGACTTGCCTGCGCCGTTCTCGCCGACAAGAACATGCACCGTCCCTTTTTTGATGCCGAAATTGATGTCGTCCAGCGCGCGAACGCCGGGGAACACCTTCGTCACATGCTCAAACTCGAGGATGTAGTTGTTCTGTGCCGCATTGTTTTTTTCTTCCAAAAAAGATCACCGCCCTACTTTGATTCTAAGTTCTATCCCTAAGTTCCAATTGCTCACAAACTGATCTGCCGGCCTCTCACTTGTCCCAGCGTTCGCGATCTCTGAGCGTCAGAGCCGCCGCGCCGAGCAGCGACGCGTTATAGCCCAGCGCCGTCTTTTCCACAAAGAACGATTCGTTGCCCGTCTTGAAAATCAGCTTCGGAAGCGTCTCGTCAAGACCCGGCTTCAGAAGGTCAAAATCGTAAACCGCAACACCGCCGCCAATGACAGCCTTCTCGAGGTTCAGCATGGTCGTTGCCGTCGCGCAGAGCCTGCCGAGGCAGACGCCCGCTTCATGAAACGTTTCCAGTGCAAGCTTATCTCCTTTTCGAGCCAGCTCGCTGACCTCCTTCGACCGGAATTCCGGGTCGTCCGGGCGTCCGATCTTCTCCAGATACGACCGGCCGATGCCTCTGCCGGAGGCCTCCGCTTCCATGTCGCCGTAGAGCCCGCAGTCGCAGCGGTGCGGATGGTCGTGCTCGACCACCACATGCCCCACCTCGCCTGCCATGAAATGCGCGCCGGTATAGAGCTCATTATTTAAATAGAACGCGCCGCCGCAGCCGAAGCTCAGCGTCACCCACATGAAGTGGGCGGTGTCCTTGCAGTTGCCGAACATCTTCTCGCCAACCGCGCAGGCGTTCACGTCGTTTTCCACATAGACCGGCATATGCAGATAATTTTCAAAATCATCCCGGACATGCCAGTTGCGAACCTTCGTTGTTTCGTTATAAAGATGAATGCCGCGCACCGAATCGCATCCGGCCGGAACGCTCACGCCGACCGCGCCCGCGTTCAGTTCGCCGTATTCGCGGCGCATCTTTTCGATGCTTTTAAAAATCAGATCGGTAATTTTCTCCTTGTAGTGGAACGTGCCCTCCGGGACGCGCTCGCTGTAGAGAACCTCGCCCTCCTGTGTGACCAGAGCAACAATGAATTTGGAGTTGCCGATATCGACTGCAATGATGTTCTTTGCCATACCGTTTCCCTCACTGCTTCTTTCTGAGCTTCAAGAACCGCTTGTAGACCTCGTCGGAAATGGGATCCTTCTGTCTCGACAGATCCTTCATTTCAAACGAGCGCTCCATCGCCTGCTTGAGCTCCGTCATATCCTTGAACTCGCCCGCAGCCAGCATCTGAAGCGTCGCAGCGCCGAGCGCCGTTGCGTAGCGGATGCCCGCTTTGATGGGAAGACCTGTGAACTCGGAGATCGTCTCGCTGAGAAGATCGCACTGGCAGCCGCCATTGAAGAGCACCAGCTTTTTGATCGTCTTTCCGGCAGCCGCCGCGTATTCTTCGAGGCAGTTTCTCGCTGCAACCGCGTAGCTGTCCATCAGGCAGCGGTATACGTCGGCGGGCGTCTGCGGCTCATACTGGCCAGTCTCGCGGCAATAGGTCACGATGCGCTCTACCATATCCGTCCCGCGGAAGTAGAAGACCGGATCGTTGAGGTTGATGATGCATCTGCCCTTGGGAAGCTTTCTGGCCGCGGCCTCCAGCTCGTCGAACGAAACCTTTTCGCCGTGCGCCTGGAAGCTCTTCATGCACTGGTTGAGCACCCAGAAGCCCTGCACGTCGCGATAGACCGCGTACCGGTCACCGACCGATTTGACCACACGGAAATCGCCCTCGAACAGGCCGTCGGTATAATCGACATGCGTCGTCTCGCCGCCGGCCAGCATGACGGTTCCCATGCTGATAAAGCCCGTCTCATTGTCGATGCCGTAAACAGGAGCGAGCCCTGACGGCGTATCGTGTCCCGCGCAGCAGACCACGTCAATATCCTTGTCTCCGACAAACGCGCCGACCGCCGGGGCGAGCTTTCCGACCCGCGTGCCGGGCTTGACGATTCTCGGGAAGAAGTCGGTGCGCAGGCCGAGCTTGCCGAGAAGCTGCTCATTGACCTTTGTGCCCTCCCGGTTCGAGCAGCAGAGCGTCGAGATCATCGTCTCGTCCGTCACATACTCGCCGGAGAAGAAATATCCGAGCAGATCGGCCGTCGGCAGCAGCGTCTTTGCCGCGTTGTATGCCGCGGAATAGTTCGCCTTATCGTCGAACAGCTCGACAGGGCCACTGTAGGACTGCATGACGCTGCCCGTTTGCAGGAAGAACTCCTTCGGAGATACGAGCCGCTTGATTTCATTCATCCCGCGCAAGGATCCCTCGTCGCGGTTCGAGCGCATAGGCCTCAGCATGCAGCCGTTTTCATCGAGCAGCGCGTATTCGCTGCCCCAGGTCGTCACGCCGACCGAACGGATCGCGCCCGCGCCGTGTTTCGCGACCAGCGTGCGCAGATTGTTCTGCACCGCATACATGATGCCGATCATGTTGTTGTACACAGCGTTCAGGATCGTCACCGGCTCATAGGAGAACGGAAGCGAATCCTCAATGGTGATTTTCGCGCCGTCATAGGCGACGTCGATCAGTTTGCCGTTGCTGCTGCCGCAGTCAACCGCGATATAGTGCTGTTTTTGCATAGCTGCTCCTCTTTTCGGAAAAATGGCCAAACTATAATAGCACACTTTATCACAAATGCACAAGAATAAATTCTTACCTGCCGAATTATCCACAACGGCTCCATTGAAAAAACGTCTCGTGCATGCTACAATATCCGCGAAATCATTTGCCAAGGAGGCACAAAAGTATGACAAACTACAAAAATGATATTCACGCCTATCTGGAGCTGGAAAAATCCATTCTCGATCAGCTGGACATCGACGCCATCAATCAGGCCATGAACGTCCTGGCGGACGCCCGCGACCGCGGCAGCATGATCTACACCTGCGGCAACGGCGGCAGCGCCGCGACTGCGTCTCATTTCCAGAACGATTTCAACAAGGGCATTTCGGAACACTGCGACAAGAAGTTCAAGTTCCAGTGCCTCAACGACAATGTCTCGACCATGCTCGCCATCGCCAACGACATCAGCTACGATGAGATCTTCCACTTCCAGCTCGACGGCCGGATGAACAAGGACGATGTTCTTCTTTGCATCTCCGGCAGCGGCAACAGTGAAAATGTTCTGCGTGCTGCACAGTATGCGCATTCGATCGGCGCAACCGTCATCGGCCTGACCGGCTTTACCGGCGGAAAGCTGCTCGAGCTCAGCGATGTGAGCCTGCACGTTCCGATCTCCAGCATGCAGATCACCGAAGACGTTCACATGATTTTTGATCACTTAATCATGGCAATTTTCTACAAAACTATGGCCGGTCTGAACCATGTAAAGAACTAAATCGCGTTTTTTCGCGCTCCATCTTTTTTGTGATATCAGTATAAACCTTTTACGCGCATTTGACAAGTATGGATTGCGCACGTTCTTGCATGTTTCCGCAATTGACATGTTTGTTTTGCAAATTGTCGGCATTTCATCCGTAGAGAGGAGCAGCTTCCCATGCTGAAAGAAGACCGTCAGAGACAGATCCTGAGCCTTCTGTACAGCGAAGGTCAGGTTTCCGTTACCTCGCTTGCCGAGCACTTCAATATCTCGTGCGACACCATCCGCCGCGATCTGCTGGTTCTCGAGAAACAGCAGATCCTCAAGCGGGTCTACGGCGGCGCGATTCCCTTTAAAGTCCCGCAGCCGCCTATCGGCCAGCGCCGTTCGGTTGAAAAAAACGAAAAATACGAAATCGCGAAAAAAGCGCTCTCCCTCGTCCGCCCGGACTCGCTCATCGCCATCGACGGCGGCACGACCAACGTCATGCTCGCTTCCATGTTCCCGCAGTCCATCTCGCTGTGCGTCGTCACAAACAGCTTCCCCGTGGTCACGGAGCTTCGCCGCTGCCCGCGCATCAAGCTGATCTTCGTCGGCGGCCGCTGCACGCAGGACGCGGAGACGACCATCGGCGCTTCGACGCTCCAGCAGATCAGCGCGTACCACTTCGACCAGTGCTTCCTCGGAACGTACTGTCTCAACAGCACGCAGGGCGCGTTTCTGCCGCTTCCCGGCGAGGAGGAGTCGTTTGTCAAGCGCAGCTTCGCCGATCACAGCGACGAGGTCAACATCATGTGCTCGTCGTCGAAGCTCGACCGCGCCGGGCAGTTCTGCTTCTGCATGCTCACGCAGATCGACCGCATCATCAGCGAGCTTCCCACCATCGACTCTGCCCTCCAGCAGCGTTACCAGTGCAAAATTATCTGAGCTGTCAAAAAGCAGGGGCTCTTTGACAAAAAACCTCCAGTGTTCCCTGAGAGCACCGGAGGTTCTGCTATTTTACTGCTTGATATAGTTCTGCATGCCGACGATCAGGTACAGTCCTGCGATCGCGCCCTGATCGGCCGTGCCGAGCGCCTTTGCCGCATGGACGACCGCTTTGCCGTATTTCGGGGTCATCTGCTTGGTCGCTTCGACGCCTTCTTCTGCGCCCGCGACTGCCGCGTCAATGACGCCCGCGAGATCTGCGCCCGCTTCCGCCGCAGAAGCCGCCTTCAAAGCGCCCGCATTGACCGAGTCGAGAATCGTGCGCTCGCCCGGCTGGCACTTGCCGCGCTTCTGAATACCGGCGGCAAACGCCGTCAGCAGCTGCGCCAGCTCCTGCGCGCCGATCTCGCTCTTGCCCTTGAGCGCCTTGCCCGCTTCCATGATGCCGCTGGCCATCAGAAAGCCCATCGTAGACGGCGAGACATTCGACATCTTCATGCCGGCCTTCATCAGAAGCTTTCCCAGATCGCCCGCCGCACCCGCGGCCTCGTCGCGCATGGCCTGCGGCAGAGCGCCGTAGCCCCTGCTCATGGTAAGTCCCAGATCGCCGTCGCCCATGCGGGCATCGAGCGCGCAGAGCTCGTCCTTCTTCTCGGCAAACTTCTCCGCGATGGCGGCAAAGAAATCCGGAAGCTGTTCAAATGTGATCGTATTCATGGTTCTGCCTCCTTACTTCTGGCAGATGAACGGCGTGTTGACCGGATAGTCCACGTAGTGCTTGAGCTCGTCGTTCATCTTGCAGATGGAGATCGAAGCGCCGGCCATTTCCATCGACGTTGCGTACTCGCCGACCTTCGTCTGGTAGACCTTGATGCCCTTCGCGGCCAGAAGCTCGGTGACGTCGTTGGAGAGGATATAGAGCTCCTCCACGCTCGTTGCGCCGAGGCCGTTGATGAGAAGGCAGACCTCTTCGCCCGCCGCGACCGGCATATCGTCAAGAAGCGTCTTGAGGGATTCCTCGGCAATCTCGCGGGAGGTCTTCAGCGGGCCGTTCCACACGCCGGGCTCGCCGTGAATGCCCATGCCCATTGCCATCTCGTCTTCCTTGAGCTCGAAGTTCGGGTGGCCGATCTCCGGAATGATGCAGGGCGTCAGCGCGAAGCCGACGGTGCGGGTATTGTCCTTTGCCAGCTGCGCAGCGGCCAGAACCTCATTCAGGCTTCCGCCCTCGTCTGCCTTCGCGCCCGCTGCCTTATACATAAAATAGATACCGGCAACGCCGCGGCGGGTCGCGGGGTCAGCGCTGGAGTTCACGTCGTCCGCGCCGACAATGCTCTTGCAGACGATGTCGTCCATGTCGCAAAGATCGGTTGCCATATCAAACGTCATAATATCGCCGGTGTAGTTGCCGTAGAGGTACAGAACGCCTGCGCCCGCTTCGACTTCCTTGGTGATGTTGTAGATCTGCTCGGGCGTCGGGGACTGGAACACGCCGCCGACACCGCAGCCGTCGATCAGGCCGTCGCCGACATAGCCCAGGAACAGGGGCAGGTGACCCGTGCCGCCGCCGGTGATGATGGCGACCTTGCCGGGCTTCTTGTTGGCCTTGCAGTAGCAGCGCAGATCGTCCGCCGTGTATTTTACCTGATCACCATGCGCCGCGTAAATGCCCTTGAGCATCTCGTCTACGTAGTTTTCCGGTTTGTTGATAATTTTTTTCATAAATCTGACCTTACCTTTCTGCCACAGCCCGCGCTTGAAGGCAGGCACCTGCTGAACCGCCGCTGCATAAAAACGCCATGCAGCGGTCAAAAATATAATAGTTGACGTATTTTGGTTTGTCAAGAGAAGCCCCTTGCCTTCTTGTGCCTGTTTGTGCGTGTTTGCGGCTGTTTTGGTCTTCTTTTCCGATTTTAGGATGCGCTTTGTGCATTCTGCTACCCCTGTTTTCTTGACAACAACAGACACATTACGTATAATAAAAGTGTGTTGTTTCAACACTTTTTCCGTTTCGCGGCGTGCTTTTTCCGCCGCCTTCCTACCCGGTCGTTCATTTCCGGGTTTTCCTCGCAAACTTTATCCAAGATGGAGGTATCTTATGAAAATTGCAAACTTCATGGATCAGGTCGACAGAGTCCTGCTCGACAGCTTCCAGATCACAGCGTCTGAGGCGACTACGCCGCAGCTGCATACAGCCGTCGGCCGCGTGGTGATGGACGCGATCGCAAAGAACTGGTACGAAAGCTCGCGCAAGCAGCAGTCCGGCCGCTGCGCATGCTACTTCAGTTCGGAATATATGGTCGGCCGTCTGGTATATAACAACCTGTACTCGCTCGGCATTCTGGACGATGTGCGCAAGGCGTTCGAGCAGCGCGGGCTTGATCTGAACGTCTTCGAGGACGTCAGCGACGCCGCGCTCGGAACCGGCGGTCTTGGCCGGCTTGCCGCGTGCTTCATGGACTCCGCCGCAACGCTCAATCTGCCGCTCATCGGCTATGGCCTGCGCTATCGCTACGGTCTTTTCAAGCAGCGCATCAAAGACGGCTTCCAGAGCGAGGTCGGCGACTGCTGGCAGACCTTCGGCGACCCCTGGAGCGTTCCGCGCGAAGACTTGGCCGTGACCGTGCGCTTTGCCGATCAGACCGTCCGCGCCGTCCCCTATGACTGCCCCGTTATCGGCTACGGCACGACCAACGTCGGCACGCTCCGCCTCTGGCAGGCATTCCCCGTCAACGAGTTTGACTTCTCCGAGTTCAATAACGGCCACTACGCCAAGGCCGTCGCGGAAAAGAACGCTGCGGAAAACCTCACCTTCGTTCTCTACCCCAACGACAACGAGACGCCGGGCAAGATCCTGCGCCTCAAGCAGCAGTATCTTCTGGCCTCGGCTTCCTTGCAGGATCTCGTGCGCCGGCTCAAAAAGCAGGGCGTTCCTATGAAGGATTTCTATCAGCACGTCACCATCCAGCTCAACGACACCCACCCCACCGTCGGCATCCCCGAGCTCATCCGGCTTCTGATGAACGAGCATCTTACCTTCGAAGAGGCCTTCGAGGTCGCGCGCAAGACCTTCAACTACACGAACCACACCATCATGGCAGAGGCGCTTGAAAAGTGGAACGTCGATCTGTTCCGCTCGGTGCTTCCCGAGATCTACGACATCATCTTCAAGATCAACACCAGGCTCTGCGGCGAGCTCATGGCCAAGGGCATCGAATGCAGCAAGATGGCCATCGTTCAGGACAAATATATCCGCATGGCCTATCTCGCGACCTATTGCTCGAAGTTCATCAATGGCGTCGCGCCCATCCACTCCGAGATCCTCAAGACCGACGTGCTGCACGACTGGTATGAGCTCTACCCCGAGCGCTTCCACAACAAGACCAACGGCATTTCCCCGAGACGCTGGCTCGGCCTGTGCAATCCCGAACTCACGGAATATATCGAAGCGCGCGTCAAGGGCGACTGCATGGCAAACCTCAACCGCATCACCGAACTGCGCGACCATCTTTCCGATGAAGACGTGCTCGCGTTCCATGCTGTCAAGCAGGAAAAGAAGCGCCAGTTCTCCGCCTACGTCAAGCAGCGCGAGGGCGTGGACATTCCGCCGGAGTTCGTCTTCGACATCCACACCAAGCGCCTGCATGAGTATAAGCGGCAGCTGATGAACGCGTTCTCCATCCTGGATATCTACTACGGCATCAAGGACGGCCGCATTACGCACTTCCCGCCCACGGCCTTCATCTTCGGCGCCGTCGCAGCCCCCGGCTATGCGCGCGCAAAGGGCATCATCAAGTTCATCAACGAAATTGCCAAGATGATCGACGCCGACCCCGAGGTCAGAAACCTCATGCGCGTGGTCTACCTGCAAGGCTATAACTGCACGTACGCTGAGCATATCATGCCCGCGACCGACATTTCCGAGCAGATCTCCCCCGCAGGCAGCGAGGCCTCCGGCTCCGGCAACATGAAGATGATGCTCAACGGCGCCGTCACCCTCTGCACGATGGACGGCGCGAACGTCGAGATCGTGCGTCTGGCCGGCGCGGAAAACAACTACGTCTTCGGCCACAGCGCAGAAGAGCTCAACGCCATCCGTCCCACCTACGACGCGCGCGCTATCTATAATTGCGAGCCCCGCATCCGCCGCGTGGTCGACACGCTCGTCGACGGCACATTCAGTGACGGCGGCACCGGCATTTTCAAGGAGCTGCACACGTCGCTTCTCGACGGCGCAAGCTGGCACAAGGCAGATAACTACTTTGTCCTTCTCGAGCTTCTTTCCTATATCGACAAGAAGCTGGAGGCGATCTACGATACGCAGGATGTTCTGACCTTCGGCCGCAAGGCGCTCATCAATGTCGCCTCTGCCAGCTACTTCTCCTCCGACCGCGCCATCCGGCAGTATTCCGAGGAAACCTGGGACATCAAGCCCATCCAGTAATGCGGCAAGCCGCGCAAAAATCGTTCAGATTTCGACGTTTTTGCCCCGCAGATTTGCGCAATCGTGCATGAATCCGCACAACTCGCAATTGAACATCCAAAAGGTTTGTGCTAGTATATGCGTAGATTTCAAAGACATCTAACCAATGGTGCAAAAAAGAATCGAGGTAATTTATTATGGAATTCTTAACCAAACAGCAGGCTATGGACATGATCTGTGACATCGGCAAGAAGATGTACCAGAGAGGCTTTGTTTCCGCGAACGACGGCAACATCACGCTGAGAATCGGCGAGAACACCGTTGTTGCTACCCCGACCGGCGTCAGCAAGGGCGATCTGACCCCCGAAAAGCTGCTCGTCTGCGACTTCGACGGCAACGTCCTCGAAGGCACCTGGAAGCCCACCTCCGAGCTGCCCATGCATCTGCGCACCTACAAAGAGGATAACACCCTGATGTCCACCGCGCACGCGCATCCGACCTTCCTGAACTGCATTGCAAACCTTGGCGCTGACCTCGACATGGCCATCACCCCGGCAACCGCTGCAATTTCCGGCCGTATCCCCTGCGTGCCGTACTGCAACCCCGGCTCCAACTCCCTGGCTGACGCTGTCGGTCCCTATGTCAAGGACTTCAACGTTGTCAACCTCTCCAACCACGGCCCGATCGCTTGGGGCAGAACCCCGATCGAAGCCTGGTACACCCTGGAGGACGCTGAGGCTTACGCAAAGATCGCTGTCATTCAGAAGTTCATCATCGGCTCCTACCGTCCGATTTCCCAGGAGCAGATCAAAGTTCTGGCCGAGACGCACAACTTGACCATCAACCCCAAGCGCCTGGTCAATGCTCCCGAGACCACGACCAACACCGAGCTTGGCTTCTCCTTCAACGCCTATCAGCCGCAGCCCGTCACCCTCAATGACGCCACCATCGACGCCATCGCAGAGCGCGTTGCTGCCATCCTGAAGAAGTAATTTATCATCAAAAAGAGCTGACCCGTTGGGTCAGCTCTTTTTGTATCTGTCATGCAGATTTCTGAAATTCACCGGGACGCACATTGGGACAATGATTGGGGAAATTCTCCGTTTTTGCGTAGGGGTCGATGCCCACATCGACCCGGCGGAATGTACCACGTTTTTACGAAAATCTTCGGCGAATTCGATACTTCCCAATGGGTCGATGTGGGCATCGACCCCTACGTATTTCTTGGAAAAACTTCAAAAAATGCAAAACCACGCACGGCAATCATGCCGTGCGTGGGTTTTTCAGATTCTATCAAACTGCCGCGTCAGGCGCAGGATTTTCTGCGCAACGGCGAAGCTGGCCTGTCCCGGCTTCAAGCGCCAGCGCCAGTTTTCGGGCTTGAGCGTGCCCGGCTCGTTCATGCGCGCGTCTTCTCCAAGACCGAGATAGTCCTGCATCTGCGCAACGAAGAGCATCGCCTTGGAGCCCGCGCCCGCCTTGATGATCGTGTTTGCCAGATCGTCGTACTTGCCGATGCCGAGATAGCGCCGGGCGTAGCTCTCCGACTCCGGCTCCAGCCCTGCGCACCACTGCTTGAGCGTCTCGTTGTCGTGCGTGCCCGTGTAGCAGACGCAGTTTTCCGTGTACTTGTGCGGCAGGTAGTTGCTCGGTTCGCGCGGGTCGAACGCAAATTCCAGAACCTTCATGCCCGGCCAGCCCGAGTCTTCGACCAGCTGCAATACATCCGGCGTCAGGAAGCCCAGATCCTCGGCAATAAATGAGATATCCGGGTACGCCTTCTGAATGGCGCTCACAAGCTTCATGCCGGGGCCTTTGACCCAGTGGCCGTAGCGCGCGGTCTTGTTGACGGCGGGAATGCTCCAATAGCTCTCGATGCCGCGGAAATGGTCGATGCGCACCACGTCATAATTGCGCCCCGCCGCGCCGATTCTCTCGAGCCACCAGGAAAAGCCGTCCTCCTCCATGTGATCCCAGTCATAGATCGGATTTCCCCAATACTGCCCGTCCTTGCTGAAGCCATCGGGAGGGCAGCCCGCGACGCAATGCGGCTGACGCGTTCTGCCGAGCTGGAAGTTTTCCGGCCTCGCCCACACATCCGCCGAGTCGAGCGGCACGTAGATGGGAATATCGCCGATGATCTTTACGCCGTTTTCGTGCGCATAGGCGCGCAGCTTCTGCCACTGCTCATGGAACACATATTGCAAAAAGCAGTGGAACTGCACGTCGAGCGCCAGCAGCTCCCGGTAGTGCTCGAGCGCCTGCGGCTGGTGCATGCGGATATCCGTCGGCCACTCGAGCCACGGCCGGTCGTCAAAATGCGCCTTGATGGCCATGAACAGCGCATATTCGGAAAGCCAGCTCGCCTCCCGCTCGGTAAACGCCGCAAAATCCGCCGGTTCGTTTTCCCGGAAGCCGTGGAAGGCCGATTGCAGCATCCGGAGCCGCTCGTCGTACATCTTGCGGAAATCGACCTGATCGTCCTGCTGCGACCACGTGACGCTGTCAAGCACCTCCTGCCGCAGCCATCCGCGCTCGACGAGCTGATCGGGGTCGATCAGATACGGATTTCCGGCGAAGGCCGAAAAGCCCTGATACGGCGAATCGCCATAGCCCGGCGGGCAAAGCGGCAGGATCTGCCAGTATTTCTGTCCCGCCTGCTTGAGAAAATCGACAAACGCATAGGCCTCTTTGCCGAGGTTGCCAATGCCGTATTTCGACGGCAAGGATGTAATATGCAGCAGAATTCCGCTGCTTCGTTCCATAAAAATCCCTCTATTCTGTGATTTGCCGGACGCTTTGCCGGCGGAGCAGTGTAAACGGTACGGTCAGATGCTGCGCCGGCGCGCCCTGCATGCACGAAAGCAGCAGATCAAACGAACGCTCCGCCAGCAGATCCACCGACTGCGCGATGGTCGTCAGCTTCGGCACAAAGTAGCCTCCGATTCGAAGCCCATCGTAGCCCGCGACGGAGATATCCTCCGGCACGCGCAGCCCCTCGTCAAACAGCGCCCGGATCGCACCGATCGCGATCACGTCCGCCATCGCGAACACCGCCGTGAGTTTTTTTCGCTCCCGCAGCGCCTGCTTCATGCCGTTGTAGCCGAACTCATACGAATACCGACCGGTATAATACATCGTCTCATCGTCAAATGTCAAGCCGTTTTTCCGGAACGCCTCCAGGCAGCCCTCATAGCGCTTAGCGCTGGTGTCGGAAATCGCGCGGTCGCCGCCCAGGACGATGATGTCCCGGTGCCCGCAGCCCAGCAGATGCTCCACCGCGCAGGCCGCGCCCTTGCAGTCGTCGGTCGATACGCTCGAAAGATTCGCAAATTTCAGCTCCCGCGCGTCATTCGTCACAACCACGCTCGGCACGCGGATCTTTTCAAAATCGCCCCGGAAATTCTCGTTGTTGCCGCCGAGGAACAGAACGCCGCTCGGCTTTCTCTCCCGGCACAGCTGCGCTGCGCGCTTGACCTCGTTGTCGTCCTCATCGATGAAGTCGGCAATGACGGGGTGGTCGGTGTCGGCGAAGAGCGATTGGAGCTTTTCCACCATCGCCGCGAACATCTCGTTGGACGTGCCCTTGACGACGATGAGGACGCTCTTTGACCGCTGCTGCTTTAAAAGCTGCGCGCTCGCGTTGCGCTCAAAGCCGTGCTCCTCGACGAGCGCAAGAATCGTTTTCCGCGCCTGCTCGGAGACGTTCGGCTGGTTATTCAGAACGCGCGAAACCGTTCCCAGCGAGTACCCGCTGAGCTTTGCCAAGTCCTTGATGGTCAACAGGGTCACTCCCCTTCCGTTTTCGCCTTATCCCTTGACCGCGCCCGCGGCCACGCCCTTGATGATGTGCTTCTGGCACGTCAGATAGAACACAATGACCGGAATGATCGACAGCAGAATGAGCGCCATCGTCGCGCCGAGGTCGACCGTGCCGTAGCTTCCCTTGAGGTACTGGATATGGATCGGGATCGTCAGATAATTCGTCCGGTCGAGCACCAGATACGGAAGCAGATAATCGTTCCAGATCCACATGATCTCCAGAATGCCGACGGAGATCATCGTGGGCTTGAGCATCGGCAGCACGACCGAGAAGTACGTGCGCAGAGGCCCGCAGCCGTCGATGGCCGCCGCCTCTTCAATATCCAGAGGAATGGCCTTGACGAAGCCCGTGAACATGAATACCGCCAGACCCGCGCCGAAGCCCAGATAGATGATTGGGATCGTCCAGGGCGTATTTAATTTCAGCGTATCGGCCGTTTTCGACAGCGTAAACATGACCATCTGGAACGGCACGACCATCGAGAACACGCACAGATAGTAGATTACGCGGCAAAGCAGCGAGTTCACGCGCGAAATATACCACGCGGCCATCGACGTGAACAGAAGAATCAGCGCCGTGGACAAAACCGTAATGATCACGCTGTAAAGCGCCGACTTCCAGAACGGATAGTTGCCGAACGTCATGCCCTTTACAAAGTTGCTCCAGCCCGCGAAGCTCTCGCCGTGCGGCCAGCCGAAGGTATCGGTCTTGACAAACGTATTGACCTTGAAGGAGTTGAGCAGCACCAGCAGAACCGGCATCACGTAGAACACGCAGAGCACCGAGAAGAAGATCGTCAGCGCCCGCTTGGCCTGCTTTTCCTTGGATAACGCGCTGTTTTTCATCACTGCTGAACCTCCTTTTTCCGTGTCGCGCTGAGCTGGATGAGGCCGATGGCCGCAACCAGAATGAAGAACAGAACCGCCTTGGCCTGCGCCGTGCCGCGCGCGTTGGCGTTCTGGCCGTAGAAGGTGTTGTAGATGTTGAGTGCCAGCATCTCCGTCGTGTGCACCGTCGTGCCGTCGGGATTGATGATATACGGCTGGCCGCCCGTGAGCGCGAGGTTCTGATCGAAGAGCTTGAAGCCGTTCGTTAAGGTCAGGAACATGCAGATCGTGATAGACGGCATGACGTTCGGGATCGTGACCTTCCAGAGCGTCTGCCACTTATTTGCGCCGTCAATTTTCGCAGCCTCGAGCATATCCTCCGGCACGGCCTGCAATCCCGCGATATAAATGATCATCATATAGCCGATCTGCTGCCAGCACATGAGGATGATCAGCCCCCAGAAGCCGATCTTCGTATTGAGCAAGATCGACGTGCCGTAATGGCTCAGAATGCCGTCAAAGATCATGCTCCAGATATAGCCCAGAACAATGCCGCCGATGAGGTTCGGCATGAAGAAGACGGTCCGGAATACATTCGTGCCCTTGATGCCCTGCGTCAGCGCATACGCGACGGCAAAGGCAAGGACGTTGATGATGATCAACGACACAATGGCAAAAATCGCCGTGTAGCCGAACGAATACCGGAAGCTCTCGTCGGCAAAGGCTTTTCCGTAGTTCGCGAGCCCCACCCACGTCCACTTGCTGGTCGTCTTAAATTTGCAGAAGGACAAAAACAGACCCTTCAAAAACGGATACACAAATCCGATGCAGAACGCCCCTGTCATCGGTAGCAAAAACAGCCAGAACAACCGCTGAATCGGTCTTCGAATCAGGCGGCTGTTGACCGCGGCGGGATCTCTTCTACGCTTCAACATCCTCACTCCTCGTCTTTTTATCGAAAGCGCCGCATCCGTTTCGCGGGATCGCAGCCTTCCGCGTAATTTTCTGCACGCCGGACGCCTCATGCAGAGCCCGGCATGGTATCGGGAGAAAGCTCCCTGTTTTGGAAAACGGGGCGAGCGGCATGCTCGCCCCGTCCAAAGTTCATTCAGTTATGCGTGTCAATGCACAATTGGCAAAAGACTCGTCAATCGTTAACCGTTCGCAGCCTGATACTGAACAGCCCAGCCGTCGACAAACGCGGTCTTCACGAGCTCCCAGTTGGCGTCGGTCTGATCGGCGTCATACTGGTTCATGGCAGCGACGAGCGCTTCGCGGTAAGCGTCAACGTTCGGCTGGAAGTTGGTGACCCAAGGCATGACATAGTTGCCTTCGGCGGAGTACTCGTTGGCGATCTTCAGGAACGGGTTGGTGGACTCGGCAGACTGCTTGTAAGGCATAACGCCGAAGGAATCGACGAGCATGCGCGAAGCGTCAGCATCGGTGACCATCCAGTACATGAAGTCGAGGGTTGCCTGGATGTCTTCCTCGGAAGCTTCCGCGTTGACAGCCCAGCAGTTCTCGGTGCCGCAGTTCAGACCGGCTTTTTCTTCGCCTTCCACGCCGCAGTAGTACGGAATCATGGTCAGGTCGTCAGCGCTCATGCCCTTCTCAGCCAGTGCGGACCATTCCCAGTTGCCCTGAGAATAGAACACTGCCTTGCCCTCTGCGAACTCAGCCTGTGCGTCAAAGCCGCCGGCAGCGAGGTCTGCAGGATTGGTTGCGGAGTTGTTGATATACAGATCCCACAGGTTCTTGTAGTTCTGCATGTAGTTGCCGGTGATGGTAGCCGGGCAGGTCTCCCATGCGGTGGGATCATCGACGGACTCGTAGTAGTACTCGAGGTTTGCCAGATGACCGGTGAAGCGCCAGCTGGAATCCGAGCTCATGGAAGAAGAGGTGAAAGCGTCGAAGCCGAGCTCGGCAGCGCGCGCGTGGATGTCTTCGGCAACGGTCTTCAGCGTCTCGAAGTTGGTGATGTCGGTGATGTCATAACCGGCGTCCTTCAGAAGCTTCTTGTTGACGATGATGCCGTAGCACTCGTAGCAGTAGCCGATGGAGCAGAGCTTGCCATCCTCGTCATAGAGGTTGTAAGCGTCGGTGGTCAGCTCGTTTGCAATCGGGGTGCCGGTCAGATCGTAGCAGTAGTCGCCCCAGGTGGAGACGGCTGCCTGGTTGCCGACGACGAACAGCGTGGGCATCTTGCTCTTGTCCATCTCAGCGGTCAGGGTCTCGTTGTACGTGCCGGAAGCGGCGGTCACGACCGTGACGGGAACACCGGTCTTTTCGGTGTACATGGCAGCGACCTTCTGGAGCGTTTCGTCGGACTCCGGTTTGAAGTTCAGCCAGTAGACAGAACCGGCAGCTGCGGGAGCAGCCTCTTCGGCAGTCTCCTCAGCGGGAGCGGCTTCTTCGGTCTTGGTCTCCTCTGCGGGAGCAGTCGTCTCGGCCGGCTGCGTGGTCGTCTCGGTGTTGGCGGACGATGCGCAAGCCATCAGACCAAGCGCCAGAACCAGCGCCAGGAACAATGCGATAAGCTTTTTCATTGGTAATTCCTCCTGTTAAATATCACATGATTGCTATCATGCTGGAAACGTTTCCATCTCCATTGCCCATATTATACTACATTTTTTGCCTTTGGGAAGAGAAAATTTTGCGTTTTCTGATAATTCAGCATTTTGATGTAAATTGGAAACGTTTTTTGTTCAAAATTACAAGACCGTTTTCCGCATACTCCGCCATGACCAGTCTTCCCCCGCCGCGTTTTCTTTATTCCCGGCAAACGCCGCGAAAAAACGGGGCGGAACATCTCCACCCCGTTCATATGATCATTTTGCGTAAAAAATTCCGACGAGCCAGTTGAGCGTCTTTGCAGGCAGCAGCTTTTGCAGCACGCAGAAGAATTTATAGGAAAGACCGATGGTGCTAACCGGCCTTACGCCCCTTCTCGTCGCCACATGGCAGACGAACGCGCCCGCGTCTTCCGGCTTCATACCGGTCGTCTCGTCTTTTTCCATGCCCGCGACCGAGCGTGAGATCCGGCCGCTATAGATATCGTCGCCGATGACGATCTTCTGCCGCGCCGCCGTGAACCCGGTCTGGATATCGCCCGGCTGGACGCAGCAGACCTCCACGCCAAAGGGCTTTACCTCATTTGCCAGCGCCATCGTGTACGAGTTGATGGCCGCCTTGCTCGCCGAGTAAAACGCCTGAAACGGAATCGCAATTGCGCCCGCGACCGAGCTCAAATTCACGATCCGTCCAAACCCCTGCTTGCGCATGACGGGAATGACCGCATGGTTCATGTTCACCATGCCGAAAAAGTTCACGTCCAGCTGACGCTTTGCCTGTTCGATGGGCGTAAATTCAATTGCGCCCGAAATGCCGAAACCGGCGTTGTTGATCATCACATCGATTCTCCCCGCCTGCGAGATAACCGCGTCGATTGCCCGCTGGCAGGCCTCCGGGTCCGTCACATCGGTCGGAATGTGGTACATGCCGGGGTTCCCGGCCTCCCGGCGGCTGAGCTCATAGACCGTGTATCCCTTTTTGGCCATCGCCTCCGCCGTGCATTTTCCGATCCCCGAGGTTCCCCCCGTGATGACGCAGATTTTTTCCATTATAAATCATGCCTCCTGAGTACATCCTTCATGATTCCGACCGCCTCATCGATGAGCGCGTGCGTGTGCGTCGCCATCAGGCTCGTGCGCAGCAAGCACTCGTGCGGCGCAGCCGCGGGCGGAAGCGACGAGTTGACATACACGCCCGCGTCATAGAGCTCCTTCGCGATCGTGAGCGTCTCGATGGGCTCATACGTGTAGATTGGAATGATCGGCACAATATCGCCGTTCGACGGGCGCATTTTAATTTCGTTCTCCTCCAGCCGGCGTCTTAAATACAGCGCGTTCTCCTGCAATGTTGTGACCAGCTCCGGATGCTGCTCCAGCTCCCGCAGCGCCGTCAAGGCTGCCGCGCAGTTCGCGGGCGGGATGGACGCGGAGAAGATGAAGGGCCGCGAATTGTGCCGCACGTAGTCCGCCACGCGGCTGGACGCCGCCATATAGCCGCCAAGACTTGCAAGCGATTTGGAGAACGTGCCCATATACACATCCACTTGGTCTTCCAGGCCATAGTAGCTCGCCGTTCCGCGTCCGCCCTCGCCGATGACACCAAGGCCGTGGGCATCGTCAACCATCACGCGCGCGCCATACTGCTTGGCGAGCCGGCAGATCTCCGGCAGGTTCGCAATGTCGCCGCCCATCGAAAACACGCCGTCTGTCACGATGAGGCACCCCGCGCCCTCCGGCACCTTCTGGAGCTTTTTTTCTAAGTCCTGCATGTCCGCATGCCGGTAGCGCAGCATCGTGCCATAGGAAAGGCGGCAGCCGTCGTATAAACTTGCGTGGTTCTCCCGATCCATGATCACGTAGTCGTGGAGCCCCACGAGCGCGCTGATGATGCCGAGGTTCGACTGAAAGCCCGTCGAGAACGTCACGACCTCATCCTTGCGCAAAAACGCCGCCAGCTCCTTCTCGAGCTCCAGATGGAGCTTCAAGGTTCCGTTTAAAAACCGCGAGCCCGAGCAGCCGGAGCCAAACTCCTCATAGGCCTCCACGCCCGCGCGAATCACATTCTCGTTCGTCGTCAGCCCCAGATAGTTGTTAGAGCCCAGCATGATCCGCCGCTTGCCCTCCATGATGACCGTCACGTCCTGCTTGGACTCGAGCGCGTGAAAATACGGATAAATGCCGCGCTGCTTCGCTTCGTCGGCAATGCCCGGCTTATAGCACTTTTCAAATAAATCGATCATATTTTATGCTCCTTCCTTTCCTTCCGTCATGGCCGCCAATAACGCGTCCAATACGCGGCGCGCCGTTTCGATTTCGCTTTCCGAAAACTGCGCGCGCACCTTCTCCGCCGCCGCGCAGATGGCAGGGCGGTCTTCATCAAAATACTGCGCGAACTTTTTCCCCGTCTTGAGACGGATTTCTCTTCGGTCGGGCTTTGAAACCACCTTTTCCACATAGCCCTTGCTCACCAGCGCGTTCACCTTATACGTTGCGTTCGGCTGGGAAATGCCGCTGTACTCGGCAAACTGCCGGAGCGTCGGCTCTCCAAGCAGGTTAATGAGATCCGCCGAAAACGCCTCCATCGCGCTGAGGCTCCCTTCTCGCTCCTGCACCGCGCCAAAGAGCTTGCGGTACCCATCGAGCCGTAGCCTGCGGTACAGCTTCAATACGCTCTCCTGAAGCATAGCAGCTCCTTTCTCATTTCGAAATCCATTCAGAATTTTATATAAAAATTTTTATGTTTTTCACAGTATACGCATGCCGCTGCCGTTTGTCAAGTAAAAACCGCGTAAAGATGCGCACAAAATTAGGGGCTTGTTTTTTCTCCGAAACGTGCTATGCTTTTTAAAAACACATAACAGGAGGCAAAGCAATGGACGTTCTTGTCATTGTAGACATGCAGAAGGATTTTATTTCCGGCGCGCTTGGCACCAAAGAAGCGCTTGCCATCGTCCCGCGCGTGGCCGAAAAAATCGTGCAGGCCAAAAAAGCGGGCAAGACCATCGTCTTCACCCGCGATACCCATCACAAAAATTATCTGGACACACAGGAGGGCAAAAACCTTCCCGTGCCCCACTGCATTGAAAACACCGATGGCTGGCAGATCGACGCCTCGCTCGATACCGCAGGCGCAATGATCTTCGACAAGCCCTCGTTCGGCTCGGAGGCGCTCGTGCGGTACCTCAAGAGCCTCAACGATTTGCGCTCTGCCGAGTTCGTCGGCCTGTGCACCGACATCTGCGTCATCACGAATGTGCTCTCCACGAAATGTGCCCTCCCTGAGCTTCCCATTTCGGTCGACAGCACCTGCTGCGCCGGTGTCACGCCCCAGAGCCACGAAACCGCGCTCAGCGCCATGCGCATGTGCCAGATCAAAATTGACTGAAACCGCAAAATCCCGGACCGTCCGATACGATCCGGGATTTTCTATGTTAATATGTTCAAATTTCAAAAAACGCGTAGGGGTCGATGCCCACATCGACCCAAGGGAAGTACGAATTCGCCGGAGATTTCCGTAAAATCGGTTTCATTTGCCGGGGCGATGTGGGCATCGCCCCCTACGCAGTATTCGGAGGAATTATGCAAAATCGGACACATCAGGCGCTTTGTTTACAGCTTCTGCTCTCTTGCCAAACTACTGTTTTTATAGGCGGGGTCGCCTGTGACCTCGCGCAGAATTTGGATTTCCGGCAGCAGCTCCGGCGCTTCCTTTCCCTCGGGGAGCTCGGCGCGCATGATGGCGCGCTCTTGGCTGAAGGGGTACACATCGATTTCAAACCGCTGCCCGTCGACCGAGAAGCGGTACTTCGTCTTGTGCACCGCGTGCAGCGTCGTGTCGGCCTCCATGAGATACTGGACGTATTCCTTCTGCGTAATCGGCTTTTCCGTCTCCCACGCATCCTTGTCCGCGTAACGCTTTTCGGTATAGAAATAGAGATATTCCTGCCCGTTTTTCTGCTGGCGGATGCGGCGGACGACGTTCGGCTGCGTCTTAACTAAATACGTCTGCATCATGTCGATCGCGCTGGCCGAAAATTCTGTTTGTAGCTTCTCCACATCCGGCATTGCGATCAGATACTTGTGCCAGACCTCCTGCGGCGCGCGCATGCCGAGGCAGTCATAGATCGCGCGGATGCCCCGACGAAGCTTATCTTCAAAGTCGATGGAGTTATCGATCACGCGGAGATTCGGATGCGCCTGCCACGCCCGGAGCGTCAGCTCGTCCTTTTCCCTTGCCGTCTCGAGCGGCTCATAGCGCGCCTCGTTTCCGAAGTTATAGGCAAATTCTGCGCCCTTCGCGCAGGACACCAGATGCAAAACCGCGTCATACCCCGCAAGCACCTCCTGCTCGGTCTTTCCGAAATAGGCCAGAATGTCCCGGAACTGCTCGTCGGTGATATACGCCTTGTCGTCAAACAGCGCCCGGTCGTAAATGATGAGCACGTTTTCCTCCGGAACCATCTCGGCACCCTTGAGCGCCAGCCTTTCTTTATGCAGCTGGTCTCCGATGACAAAATACTGAAAATCCAGCATCGACACACAGTTTCCGAACGGGCGGATGCCGAAGCCCGAGATGAGCTCCGTCGCCG
Source organism: uncultured Oscillospiraceae bacterium (assembly GCA_934668605.1). GTDB lineage: Bacteria > Bacillota > Clostridia > Oscillospirales > Oscillospiraceae > CAG-170. The sequence goes on from CAKUNY010000002.1 coordinate 29,311, forward strand.
TCTCCGGGATCGTGATCACCTTCCAGCCGTCGTCCTGCTTGAACTCCTTGAGAATGCGGCTGATGAGCGTCGTTTTGCCGGCTGCGGGGCCTCCGGTCAGGACGATTCTTGTGATGCGCTTTGCCATAGTGCTGGCTCCTCTCCATGTTCTGCCCATATTGTACCATTCTCAGGCAAAAATGCAAGGGCGGCGCGGAAAAATGCTCCGCGCTGCCCCTGTTTTCTGTCTGTTACTGCTCAAACTGGCTGTTGTAGAGCTTCGCATAGAAGCCGTTCTGCGCCAGAAGCTCCTCGTGCTTGCCCTGCTCGATGACGTGCCCGTCCTTCATGACAAGGATCACGTCCGCCTCGCGGATGGTCGAGAGCCGGTGCGCCACAATGAAACTCGTCCGTCCGGTCATCATCTGCGAGAACGCGTGCTGAATCTTGAGCTCGGTTCTCGTATCAATAGAGCTCGTCGCTTCATCGAGAATCAGCATCGGCGGCAGCGCCAGCATCACGCGCGCAATGCAAAGAAGCTGCCGCTGCCCCTGCGAAAGAAGCCCGCCGCCATCGGTAATCACGGTGTCGTATCCTTCGGGAAGACGCCGGATAAAGCCGTCCGCGTGGCACGCCTTGGCCGCCGCAACAATCTCGTCTTCCGCCGCATCGGGCTTTCCGAGCGCGATATTCTCCCGCACCGTTCCGGTTTTGATCCATGTATCCTGCAAAACCATACCGAAATTCTGCCGCAGGCTCCGGCGTGTGAGATCGGTAATTCTCTCGCCCGACACGCGAATTTCTCCGCCGTTCACATCGTAAAAGCGCATGAGAAGGTTAATGAGCGTCGTCTTGCCGCAGCCCGTCGGGCCGACGATCGCCACACGCTCGCCCGGGCACACCGAAACGTTGAGGTCTTCAATGAGCGGCCGGTCCGGTACGTACCGGAAGCTGACGTTCCTGAGCTCCACGCGTCCGTCGGCGTGCTCCAGCGTGACGGCATCCGCCGCATCCGCCAGCTCCGACGGCTCGTCGATGAGCTCAAACACACGTCCCGCGCAGGCCATCGCGTTCTGAAGCTCGGTCACAACGCCGGAAATATCGTTGAAGGGCTTCGCGTACTGGTTCGCGTAGCTGAGGAACACGGAAAGACCGCCCACCGTAATACCGCCCGCGACCGCCACCAGCGCACCCGTCAGCGCCACGCAGGCATAGACGATGCTGTTGACAAAGCGGGTGACAGGGTTCGTCAGAGACGAGAAAAACGTCGCGCGCAGCGTGTATTTTTGCAGCCGTCCGTTAATTTCGTCGAACGCCTCCACGGCTATGCCCTCCCGCGAAAACGCCTGCACGACCCGCTCGCCGTCCAGCATCTCGCCGACCAGCGCCGTCTGCTCGCCGAGCGTTTTCGACTGCATGCGGAACATGTCATACGTCCTTGTCGCGATGAACTTCGCCGCAAAAAGCGACAGCGGTGTGAGCACAACGACGACCAGCGTGATACGCCAATCGAGGCTCAGCATGAACCCGAGCGTCCCCGCAATCGTCAGTACGCCCGTAAAGAGCTGCGTGAAGCCAAGCAGCAATCCGTCCGCGAACTGCTCGGTATCGGAGATCATCCGGCTGACAATCTCGCCCGACGGGTGCGCGTCCAGATAGGCCAGCGGCAGCGTCTGCAAATGCGAAAACGCCTGCTGGCGCACCTCGCGCGTGACACGGAAGGTGATCTTGTTGTTGATGATGTTCATGAGCCACTGGCTGAGCGCCACAACGCCCGCCGTCACGGCGATCTGCACGCCGATCGACCCGAGCGCCGCAAAGTCGACCTGTCCCGGTCCGACAATTTCGTCGATCGCCCGGCCAACTAAGATCGGCACAAACAGCGTTCCCGCTACGCTCACAAGCGCCAGCAAAAAACTCAGCACCACCAGATGCTTCTGCCCCTCGAGGTTCTGAATGACCCGTTTTAAGGTTCTGGAAGAGGAAGCTTTCTCTTTCATCTTGCATCCTCCTTTTTAAACTGCGACTCGTAAATTTCGCGGTACACATCGCACGTTTGCAGCAGCTCCTCGTGCGTCCCACGCCCGGCGAGCCTGCCGTCATCCAGCACAAGAATCTCGTCCGCAAAGCGAATAGATGCTGTTCTCTGCGAGATAATGACAACTGCCGGCTTCCACGGAAGCTCTCTGAGCGCATGCCGCAGCGCCGCGTCCGTCGCAAAGTCCAAAGCCGACGCGCTGTCGTCCAGAATCAGGACTTCTGGCTTTCTCACCAGTGCGCGCGCGATCGTGAGCCGCTGCCGCTGGCCGCCGGAAAAGTTCCGCCCGCCGGTCTCGACCTCGTAATCTAAGCCCTCCGGCTTTCCATCCACGACCTCCTGCGCCTGCGCAGCTTTGAGCGCATCGTAAATCGCATCGTCCGCCGCGCCCTCGTCGCCCCAGAGAAGGTTTTCCCGGATGGTGCCCTTGAAAAGCAGCGCCTTCTGCGGCACAAGGCCGATTTTTCTTCGAAGCGTCTCCAGCGGATACTGCCGCACGTCGCAGCCGTCGACCTTCACGCTGCCCTTCTGCACATCGTAAAAGCGCGGAATGAGGCCGATGAGCGTCGATTTGCCCGAGCCCGTGCCGCCGATGATGCCGAGCGTTTTGCCGTGCTCGAGCGTAAAGGAAATGTCGCTCAAAGCGGGCGCGCCGCCCGTCGGATAGGTAAACGTCACGCCGTCAAACTCGACGGCCGGAGCAGCCTTCGGTTCTTCGGGATTTTCCTGCGGCACATCGAGACTGCTCTCGAGCGCCAGAATCGCCGCCACACGCTTCGCGCTCGCCGTGGCCTTCGTCATGCTGAGAATGAGGTTCGCCATCTTGATGAGCTCGACAAGAATCTGCGACATGTAGTTATAAAGCGCCAGGACCTGTCCCTGCGTCAAAATGCCCTTGTAGACCTGCCCTCCACCCACGCGCAGAACCGCGATGATGGCAAGGTTGATCATCACATACGTCACGGGATTGAGTAACGCCGAAATCTTGCCAACAAACAGCTGCGAGGATAGAAGCTGACCGCTCTTTTCCTCGAAGCTCTCGACTTCCTGCCGCTCCTTTCCGAACGCGCGGATGACGCGCACGCCCGCCAAATTCTCCTTCGCCGCGCCAAGCACGCCGTCCAGCCGCCCCTGCACCTTTTTGTAGAGCGGAATGCAGCTGAACATGATGCCGAACACGACCGCAAACAAAAGCGGAATGATGACGGCAAAGACCCACGCGCTCTTTACATCGATCGTAAAGGCCATGATCATCGCGCCGAAGACCACGAACGGGGACCGGAGCAGCAGCCGCAGCGCCAGATTCAGTCCCGTCTGCACCTGATTCATATCGCTCGTCATGCGCGTCATAAGCGTCGACGTGCCGAGCTTATCGAGCTCTGCGTAGGAAAGGCTCTGCACCTTCCCAAATAATGCGTGCCGCACGCTTGCCGTAAAGCCGATGGCGGCCTTCGCCGCAAAATACTGCGCGGTCACGGAGCTGGCAAGGCCAAGTAAGCCCAGTCCAATGAGAAGCAGGCAGCGCTTTACAATAAAGCCGCTGTCGCCTGCGCCGATACCGGTATCGATGATGTCCGCCACGACCAGCGGCACCAAAAGCTCCAGAAGCGCTTCCAGGAGCTTAAAAAGCGGCCCCAAAATGCTCTCGAGCGTATAGGGCTTGAGGTAAACGCCCAATCGTTTCATTGCCTTTTCTTCATCTCTTTCTTTGTCTTATGAAATATCAAACGCGCCGCTTTCCTCCAGCTCCCGCGCGATCACATCCCCGATGGGGGACTTCATGGAGTTTGTGAGCCCGGTTTCGCGCAGCGCGTCGGTCAGGAAATAGTCCTCATCCGACATGCTCGCCACACGCAGATACGTGTCCATCGCGTCGTTCGCACTTTCGATCGAGCGCACATAGAGCTCGAGCGCCGGAATGGCCGAAACCGCGTAGCTGATGTAATAAAGCGGCTGCTGGAAGTTGTGAATGACCTGCGTCCACTCGTACTCGTACCCGTCGTACGGCTCAAAGCCGTAGCTCTCATAGACCTCGCGGAAGATACCCAGAAGCCGGTCTTTTGTGAGGTCGGGCTCCGCGTAGATTTTCTGCTGGAACTCGTCGTACATCGCGCCCGTGACCACGCTGTAGACAAGATTCAGAAGCGTCCGCGCGCGAAGCGGATCCGCACTGCCTTCAAAAAGCTCGTCGTAAAATTGCAGGAACATGACCTCCATGCCCTGCGACTGAAGCTCGCTCAGATCGTAGTCAATGACGCCGTAGAGCGCGTCTGAGCCGTGGTAATACGCCGCCAGCCAGTGGCCGAACTCGTGGAACATGTCCGTATAGTCCGCGTAAGTGCCGTAGGGGCAGTTGAAAATGAACGGAACGTCAAAGGAGTACAGATACGACGTATAGCCCGTGGGGAGCTTTCTGTCCGAATACGAGATATCATACAGGCCGTGCTCCGTGAGATACTCTGCCGCTTCCCGCGTCTCCGGACTCATGCGCGCCGTGCCGTACAAAAGCGCGTCGATGACGCGGTTCTCCGTGATGCCGCCGGCACCTGATACGCCGCTGTCGGAAAGCGCCTGCGAAACGCTGTCTGAGTATTTGCTGAGAAGCGGCGCGAAATCCTCTTTTGCCGTCTGCCAGATCTTCTGTGCGTCCTCGGGCGTATAGTCTCTTGAATAGTACGCGCTGTAGGCGTAGTCCGCGTAGGAAGAAGCTCCCGCCAGCTCCGCCATCTGCGCGCGCACCTTCACAAGCTCCAGATACACGTCCGCCGCCGCGTCATAATCCAGCTCTTCCTGCGCGCTCAGAACGGCGTACTGCCGCACAAACTCCGATTCCTGCGCGCCGAGGTCCAGGCTCTCCTGCGAGGCCTCCTGATCGTAGCTTTTGAAGATCTCAACCTGCCAGGTCGCAAATTCCCGGCTCAAAAGCTTCGAATGCTCGCCCTCGGAGACTTCATGCAGCGTCTGATAGTATAGATCTGCCGCGTCATAATACGCCTGCGTCTGCCGCGTCGCGCGCTCGCCCAGCGTCTCATCCGTCGCGTCCCGGTCGCTCTCAAGCTCCAGAAGCGAGGCCGCCGTGTCGATTTTGATCAGCATCTGCTCGGCCTCGAAACACGCTCTGTGAAACGCCTCGCGGCTGTTTTTCTCCGCGGCCTTCGTGATCGCCTCGCAGTAGGGCGCAAAATCCTCGCAGGTGATCTCTCCGAGCTGCATCTCATCAAAAGAGAGCTCGTCTCGCGCCAGCGGCTCAAAATAGCCGTCTCCCGCCAGCGTTTCCAGTTCTTCCGCCGGTTCTGCCTGCGTCTGCTCCTGCGGCGTTTGCGGCTCCTCCTGCAAAGCATCCAGCGCGTCCTGCGCGATCGGAACCGGCAGGCACCCGCACAGCCCCAGCAGCAAACTCACGCAAAGCGCCAGCGCCAGCAATCTCATCTGTTGTTTCATATCGCCCTCTCCAGTTTCTTTTTTGTACAATTCCAAGTGCTCGTATTATATGCGATTTTTCGTGTTATGTCCATTCGAAAAGCATACAAAAGCGCGCGGAGGACGCTCCCCCGCGCATACAAGATGCTTCTATTGCTTTCGCTATCCGAGTCCCGTCCAGCGCTCGCCGCCGTTCTGGCAGCACGCCGTGTGGTCGATCGCCGCCTCCTGCATCGCGAGAAAGTACGGCGCTTCGGTATCCAGGTTATCCGAAAACAGCGGCATGCCGACAAGAAGCTCCGAAAGCGATTCCGGGTTTCTCCCCAGAATCCGGTTGAAAAGGATAGCCAGCTCCGCCCGCGAAAACGATTGCTCCCTGGAAAATGCCGCGCCGTGAAGCCCCATGACCCAGCCGTTTCCGGCCGCAAACGTCACCTCCTGCGCCGCCCAGCCGGAAGCCAAGTCCGGAAGCGCCGCCTTTCCCGCCTCCTGCGCGCGCACACGCTCTAAAATGATGGAGAGCTCCTCTCCCGTCACGCCGTCATCCGGCCGGAAATTCCCCTCCGCGTCCCCCAGCATCAGCCGCAGCCCCGCCATCGCGCTGACGGCCTCATACGCCCAGTGATCGCTTCCGACGTCCCGGAACGCGCTCTCTGCGGTGATCTCCTGCCGCGCGCTTTCTTCCATCATCCGGTATAAAATTTCCGCCAGCTCCGCCCGCGTCACCTGCTTTTCCGGCCTTATGCTCCCGTCCGGAAAGCCCTGCAAATACGCCCCGTGAAAGACCTCCTGCGCAAAGCACGGCGCGCGCAAGGCCGCCAATACCAAAAGCGCCAGAAGCAGTTTCCGAAAAAATTTCATATGCGTTTCCTCTTTTCCGCAAGCAGCTATTGCGCCCATTTTGACACAGCTTCCCGGAAAAATCGGTCGTTTCCGCGCGCCCGGCGTGCAGATTTTCAGAAAAATCCGCAAGAAACACGGTGCGAAATTTTCTCTTGACAAATGGCTACCGGAGTGGTAGAGTTTAGCCATTCAAACCAGTGAAGAAGTGTGAGTAAGCAATCACACCCCTTGCCAAAGAGAGCCGCGGACGGTGGAAGCGCGGCGCAGGGCGGTTGCCGAATGGGCTTCTGAGGGCAAGCCGAAGTCAGTAGGTGAGCCGGAGTTGGCGCTCCGTTACAAAAGCCGGTATGTATTGGCATACGCAAAGAGGGCGCGCAAGCGTCAAGCCGGGTGGCACCGCAGGAGTTTTATCCCTCCTGTCCCAGCAGTTCGTACTGTAGGGACAGGAGGGTTTTCGTTTTGTCCCGCAGAATTCCAACCATTGCAAATTCAAAGAAAGGTGGACAAGAACATGTCTCAAGAAATCCCGTACAAAATCTATCTCTCCGAAAATGAGATGCCCACGGCATGGTACAATCTCCGCGCCGACATGAAAAACAAGCCCGCGCCGCTTTTAAATCCCGGAACCGGCAAGCCTATGGGCTTTGACGATCTGCGCCCCGTCTTCTGCGACGAGCTTGTCCGCCAGGAGCTGGATAATGACACGCCGTATATCGAAATTCCGGAGGAGATCCGCAATTTCTACAAGATGTACCGTCCGTCGCCGCTGGTGCGCGCGTATTGCCTGGAGAAAAAGCTCGGCACGCCGGCCAAAATCTACTATAAGTTCGAGGGCAACAATACCTCGGGCTCGCACAAATTAAACTCCGCCATCGCCCAGGCGTATTACGCCAAGCAGCAGGGGCTCACCGGCGTCACGACCGAAACCGGCGCCGGTCAGTGGGGCACCGCGCTTTCGATGGCCTGCGCGTATCTGGGACTTGACTGCAAGGTCTACATGGTCAAGTGCTCCTATGAGCAGAAGCCCTTCCGCCGCGAGGTCATGCGCACCTACGGCGCGAGCGTCACGCCGTCTCCGTCCAACACGACAAACGTTGGCCGCAAAATTCTTGAGAAAGACCCGAACACGACCGGCTCTCTCGGCTGCGCGATCAGCGAGGCCGTCGAGGCCGCAACGACAACGCCCGGCTACCGCTATGTTTTGGGAAGCGTTCTCAATCAGGTGCTGCTTCATCAGTCGGTGATTGGCTTGGAGGCCAAGGCCGCGCTCGATAAATACGGCGTCACGCCCGATATCATCATCGGCTGCGCCGGCGGCGGCTCGAACCTCGGCGGTCTGATCGCGCCCTTCATGGGTCAGAAGCTCCGTGGCGAACAGGACTACCGCATCATCGCCGTCGAGCCCGCGTCCTGCCCGAGCTTCACGCGCGGCAAGTTCGCCTATGACTTCTGCGACACCGGCATGGTCTGCCCGCTGGCCAAAATGTACACGCTCGGCTCCGGCTTCATTCCCTCTGCCAACCACGCAGGCGGCCTTCGGTACCACGGCATGAGCTCGACGCTTTCCCAGCTCTATCACGACGGACTCATGGAGGCACGCGCCGTCGAGCAGACGAGCGTCTTTGAAGCCGCCGAATACTTTGCAAGAGTCGAAGGCATCCTCCCCGCACCCGAGTCCAGCCACGCCATCCGCGCCGCCATCGACGAAGCGCTCAAATGCAAGGAAACCGGCGAGGAAAAGACGATTCTCTTCGGCCTCACCGGCACGGGTTATTTTGATCTCTACGCCTACGAAGCCTTCAATAACGGCACCATGACCGACACCATCCCCACCGACGAGCAGCTGGCCGCGAGCCTCGCGACCCTCCCGCAGATCGGCTGAGTTTCCCAGGATACGAAGCATCCCCGCACAGAACCTCTGTACGGGGATGCTTTTATATTTCCTCTTCGACGAACATCCGGAACGCTGTCGGAAGCGCCACATCCGTTTTGCGCCGCGCATCGCTCGCCCAGACAAATTCCGGGCTTTTCTCCTTGCATACTATATAATAACAGCGCATGCGCCAGATGATGTGCGTGAACACATGCACCCGCTCGACGCTTTTCAGAAGCTCCGCCGGCTCGCACCCGGCAGCCTCCACATAAGAAAGTGCCTGCCCTGCGTCCAGCTTTCCCATCACATTCGGAAGCTCCCAGAGCCCCGCGAGAAGCCCTTTGTTTTCCCGCTTCCGGACGGCAAGACTGCCCTCGCAGGTAAGATAGAAAACCGTCCGCTCCTCCTCTCGCTTCTGCTTCTTCGCTTCCTTCACGGGGTAGGTTTCCCACGTCCCATGCGCGTTTGAAAGGCACATATCCCGCAGGGGGCAACCTTCGCACTTGGGCGCGCCGTTCGGAACGCACACCATCGCGCCGAGCTCCATGAGCGCCTGCGTGAGCTTCCCGCGCGCGCCCGTCTCATAAAGCGGAAGCAGCGCCTCGCGGTAAGCATTTTTCGTCTTCTGGTTCGTGACCGGCGCGCCGTCTTCCATCACGCGGGATATAACGCGCAGAACGTTCCCGTCGACCGCCGGAGCCGGCAAATCAAAGCAGATCGAGCAGATTGCCCCCGCCGTGTAATCGCCCACACCGGGAAGCGCGCGCACGGCCTCATACGTCCGGGGAAATTCTCCCCCTAGCTCCTCCACGATCACCCTCGCGGCCTTCTGGAGATTCCGCACGCGGCTGTAGTATCCAAGCCCCTCCCAGAGCTTCGTCAGCCGGTCGGGCGGGCAATCCGCCAAAGCCTTGATCGTCGGAAGCTCGGACAAAAACCGCACGTAATAGCCCTTTACAGCCTCAACTCTTGTCTGCTGGAGCATGATCTCCGACAGCCACACGTGATAGGGCTCCCTGTCCTGCCGCCACGGAAGCGCCCGGTGCCCCGCGTCATACCACGCGCAGAGCTTCTCTCCCAATTTTTCCGGCAGCTGCTTCATATCCTTCACGCTCCCTTCGCAATGTCCCTATTGTATCCGCCCCTTACGCGCTTGTCAAATCGTGCCTGCCCCGTTATAATGGACGTGTTCGAAAAAACATATATGATAAGGAGCGAACGCATGAAGCTCAACAATCGCCGCACGATTTTAACCGGCCTCGCGTTTTTGTCCATCTGCGCCTTCTGGCAGATGTACGATAACGTCATCCCGCTCATCCTCACCAAAACCTTCCACATGAACGAAACGTTCTCCGGCGCGATCATGGCAGCGGACAACATTCTTGCGCTCTTCCTCCTGCCGTTTTTCGGCGCGCGCTCGGACAAAACGAACACGAAAATCGGCAAGCGCATGCCCTACATCCTCTTCGGAACCGGCTGCGCTGTCATTCTCATGAACCTTCTGCCGCTGATCGACAACAGTTACGCGCAAGCGCCGTCTGCCTTCAAGACAGCAAGCTTTGTGATCGTTCTGGGGCTTCTTCTCGTCGCGATGGGAACCTACCGCTCCCCCGCCGTCGCGCTCATGCCCGACCTCACGCCGAAGCCCCTTCGCTCGCGCGCGAACGCCATCATCAACCTCTTGGGCGCCGTCGGCGGCATTTTGTATCTCGGCGTCGCGGCCGTTCTTTACTCGCAGAAGCGTCTGGACGCGATGGGGCTTACCAAGGCAGACCGGCTCGACTATCAGCCGCTGTTTCTGATCGTCTCGGCCATCATGTTCGTCTCCGTCGCCGTTTTGTTCCTCACGATCAAAGAGCCGAAGCTCGCAAAAGAAAATCAGGATTTAGAAGCGCAGCACCCCGAATGGAACCTCGCCGAGACAGACCAATCCGGCCATGAGGTGCTTCCGAAGCCGGTGAAAAAGAGTCTCGGCTTTCTGCTCGCGTCCATCGCCCTGTGGTTCGCGGGCTATAACGGCGTGACCACCTGGTTCACGACGTATGTTGCAAGCGTCATGGGGCAGGGGCTCGGCGGCGCTTCTACGTGTCTGCTCATCGCGACCGGCGGCGCGATCGTCTCCTACATCCCGGTCGGCGCGCTGGCCTCCAGAATCGGGCGCAAGAGAACCATCCAGCTGGGCGTACTTTTGCTTGCCGCGTGCTTTGCCCTCGGCTATGTGCTCACGACGAGCTTTTCCTCGATTAACGCCGTCATGTTCCTCGTCTTCGCGCTTGTCGGCCTTGCGTGGGCGGCCATCAATGTCAACTCCCTTCCGATGGTCGTCGAGATGTGCCGGGGCTCGGACGTCGGCAAATTCACCGGCTATTACTACACCGCCTCTATGGCAGCGCAGGTCATCACGCCGGTGCTGGCCGGAACGCTCATGCGAACGATCAGCTACAAAATTCTCTTCCCCTACGCGGCCGTTTTCGTTTCCCTGTCCTTCGTCACCATGTGCTTCGTGCGCCACGGAGACGGCAAGGCGGAGGCCAAAACCGGACTTTCCGCGTTTGAGGATATCGATTAAAGAAAAGAAGGCGTTTCTATGCTCCCCGTACTCATTATTTTATTGGTACTTGCCGCATTATACGTTCTCGCCCTACAGGGACGGCGCAATCACCCGCTCTGGGAAACCTTCCGCGCGCAGCGCTTTGCCCACCGAGGCTATCACGACAAGCCGGAGATCCCCGAAAACAGCCTCCCCGCCTTCCGCCGCGCGATCGAACACGGCTGGGGCGCGGAGCTCGACGTGCATCTATTAAAGGACGGCACCCTCGCCGTGTTCCACGATTCCGACCTCTCCCGCTGCGCGGGCGTGCAGGGCAAGATTGAAGATCTGACGCTCCCGGAATTAAAAACGCTCCGCCTCGAGGGAACAGACGAGCACATCCCGCTCTTCGACGAGGTGCTTGCGCTGTTTGAGGATGCAACGCCTCTCATCATCGAGCTCAAGAGCGCAAACGGCAATCGCCATGCGCTCTCCAAGGCCGTCTGCGAGCGGCTGAACAGCTACAGGGGAAAATTCTGCATTGAATCGTTCGATCCCTTCTGCGTGCTGGATGTAAAAAGGCTTCGCCCTGAGATCTGCCGCGGTCAGCTGTCGATGAATTTTTGCAAAGACCCGTCCGGCCTGCCCTTTTATAAGTGCGTGATTGCAGGCAATATGCTTCTGAATTTTCTCACGCGCCCGGACTTTATCGCCTATCAGTTTGAAGACCGCAAAACCCTTTCCCCCGCGCTCTGCCGGACGCTCTGGGGCATTCAGGAGGTCAGCTGGACGCTTCGCAAAAAAGAGGATCTCCTGACCGCCGAGCGCGAGGGCGCCATCTCCATTTTCGAGCGCTTCGACCCGGACGAGCCGTAATTTTCGTTTTTTCTTCCGAAGCTTCTTTCTTTTTCTCATTACCGTGCTAGAATAGAAGCCGCAAGGGGTTCTGCCCTTCCGGAAAATTTCTGCTCAACGGTTTTAAAAAAGGAGATAGCACAGCATGTGGATTTTGTATGCGTTCGGCTCGGCGCTGTTCGCGGGTTTGACGGCGGTGCTCTCCAAGTGCGGCATCCGCAAAACGGATTCGACGGTCGCGACCGCCATCCGGACGATCGTCGTTCTGGTTTTCTCGTGGCTGATGGTCTTTATCGTCGGCTCGCAGACGCAATTATCAAGCCTTGACGGAAAGACGCTTCTGTTTCTGGTTCTGTCCGGCCTTGCGACCGGCGCAAGCTGGCTGTGCTATTTTCATGCGCTGCAAATCGGCGACATCAACAAGGTCGTCCCCGTCGATAAATCGAGCACGGTTCTGACCATTCTGCTTGCCGTCATCTTCCTTCACGAGAGTCTGAGCCTCACAAAGGGCGTCGGTATTGTGCTCATTGCCATCGGCACGTATCTGATGATCGAGA
>CAKUNY010000003.1 GCA_934668605.1 uncultured Oscillospiraceae bacterium
GCCGGAGCCTGCGGGTTTTCGGTGCACAAAATGGCGATCAGCTTCGCCACCTCTTCGCGCGTAATATAGCTTGCCGGACGGAACGAGCCGTCCGTGTAGCCTGAAATCAAGCCCAGATCGACCAGCATCTGCACAGCGCCAATGTTGCGGATCTCGCCCCGGTCGGAAAACGCCGCGTCATCGCTCGCGCCCGCCGGCAGCGCCAGGCAGAGCAGCAGACATACGCATAGTACCAGGCAAGCGGTTCTTCGTTTCATACTCCGCCTCCTTTTGGAATTCTGATTTCAGTATAAGCGCCCGGCGCGCCGTTTGCAAGGGAAGCGCCCCATCTGTAATGAAACTGTAACGTTTCCGCGCCATACGCGGCGGTTTGTCCACAGGTTTGTGGAAAAATCAGCCGTTTGTACACAAAAGCAGGCCGGCGTGATACGCACCGAAACGCCTCTTCATTTTTACGCACCCAACCGCTCAGCGCAGCAGATATGTCAGCTCCTCGTACTTTTCATCCACCGGAACGCCGGACTTACCGGCAATGATTCGGGTCTTGTTCTTCATCGTCTGCTGATACGCCGCGCGGCTGTCCATCCGCAGCGCCATGTCGAAGTTTTCATAAATTTCCTCTGCGTCCCGCTCGTCGAAGCAGCCTCCGGCGCGCATGACGACCACCATTCTGGAAAGCCCGAGCAGATAATACAGATACCCCTCGTTGACGCCCGCCTGGGTCTGGTTGGCGTCGTTGATGCCGCGCTGGATCTGGGTCAGTGCGTCTTCATATCTGGTCTTCTGCGGCAGCATTTGCTCTGCCGGCGTGTCCTTTCGTAACTGCATCTGCCGGGCGGGCTTTCAGAGCGCGCGGCCATCCGCTTCTGTGTCCCTCCCCGTCGACGCAGACAGCCGCCATGTCTATCTTTTTGCCATCGATCTGCGCGCAGGCGACTGCGTCTGGCTGAACCTTGCAGCAGACCGCGGTCATCCGGTTTCAAGCGAAACGGAGCGCTTTCTCCTACGGCGCTATTTTGCGCGCACAAAGAACCTGAATCTCCGGGATTTTTTCGCCATGCTGGCCGCCCGGGTAGTTCCAGACCCCAGGGATGCCGGTGTGATCGTCTCAGACCAGGCAAGTTCCATGCGCGATGGACAGGAGCTCATCCGCAGCTGCGATACCGCGCGGATCTTGCAGCTGATGTGCGTTTAGAACAAAAAACGCCCCGCCCGGTCGTCACCTGGAGGTTTCTCCAGACGAAGCCCAGGCGGGGCTTGGTGTTTGGATCGTATTTTTTGAAAGGGCTACTTCTCTGCCAGGAAGCAGGCTGCGCAATGCCCACCGCCAAGATCACGGAGCTCCGGCTCCTCATGGAAGCAGCGCTCGCAGGCGTGATTACAGCGATTTGCAAAGCGGCAGGCCTTTGGCGGGTCGATTGGCGAAGATATTTCGCCCTTGAGCAGAATCCGCTGTCTCTTGTGATCGATGTCCGGAACAGGAATTGCAGAAAGCAATGCCTGTGTATACGGATGTGTCGGGTGCGCAAACAACTCGTCCGCCGGTGCCTTTTCGATCAGGCGGCCGAGGTACATGACCGCAATATCGTCTGAAAAATGGTTTACGACACTCAGGTCATGCGTAATGAAGAGGAACGTCAGGCCGTTTTTTTCCTGAAGCTCCTTCATCAGGTTCAGGATCTGCGCCTGAATGGAGACATCCAATGCCGAAACCGGTTCATCGCATACGATGAACTTCGGATTCATCGCCAGTGCGCGGGCTATGCCGATCCTTTGGCGGCGTCCGCCATCGAGCTCATGCGGGTAGGTGTTCATCAGGCGCGGCGCAAGGCCTACGGTATCCATGATTTCAAGGACGCGTTCCTCTGTTTCTGCCCGCGAACAAAGCTTGTGAAGCGTCAAAGGCTGCGCAATCGTCTGGGCGATCGTTTTCCTCGGGTTGATCGAGGAAAACGGATCCTGAAAGATGATCTGCATTTCCTTCCGGAGCTCACGCATTTTGGCTTTGGAAAACTTGGTGATGTTCTGCCCTTCAAAGTCGACTTCTCCCGAAGTCGGCTCGATCAAACGGAGGATCGACCGCCCGCAGGTGGATTTTCCGCAGCCGGATTCTCCGACCAGTCCCAGCGTCTTTCCCCGTTCAATCTGAAACGAGACGTCATCCACCGCATGCAGTACGCCGCGAGGTGTTTGAAAAAATTTCGTCAGTCCCTTTACCTCCAGCAAAATATCTTTGCTCATTTACGCTCCAGCCTCCCTTCCGCTGCACCGCATGCATCGTAAAGATGACAGCGGACGTAGTGTGTATCATTGCGATACACCTTTTCGGGCTTTTTCTCCGTGCAAATCTGCATGGCATAGTTACAGCGGTCGCAAAATGCGCAGCCGGCAGGCAGATTGCTCGGGTCAGGCATCATACCCTTGATCGGCTTGAGCTTCTCCTCCCGGTGTTCCAGATTCGGCAAAGAGTTGAACAGTCCCTCTGTATATGGGTGCCTCGTATTCTTATACACGTCCTTCAACGTTCCGTGCTCGATTACCGTACCCGCATATACGACCGAAACCTCATCACAGATTTCGGCGACCACACCCAGATCATGTGTGATCATCAGAAGGGACGTTTTATACTTTTCCTTCAGGTGCTTCATCATATCCAGAACCTGCGCCTGTATCGTCACATCCAGAGCTGTCGTCGGTTCGTCGGCGATCAGGACAGACGGGCTGCATGCCAATGCGATCGCGATCACGACGCGCTGCTTCATGCCGCCGGAAAACTGGTGTGGATATTCTTTGCCGCGCTCACGCGGGATCCCGACCAGCTCCAGCATTTCCCGCGCTTTCTCCAGCGCATCATGTCCACTGATCTCTCCATGCAGAGAAATGCTCTCGGCGATCTGATCTTCCACCGTAAAAACAGGGTTCAGCGCTGTCATCGGATCCTGAAAGATCATGGATATCTGCTCGCCGCGGATTTTTTCCATTTCGTCCTCTGTTTTTTCAAACAGCTTCTCGCCGTTAAAGTATATCTCGCCGGAGGTGATTTTTCCGGGCGGCTCCGGGATCAGGCGCAGCATAGCCAGACCGGCTGTTGTTTTGCCGGCGCCCGTCTCGCCAACGAGGCCAAGCGTTTTTCCGCGCTCAAGCTGAAGTTCTAATCCGTTGAGTGCTTTTACAATACCAGTCTCCGTTTTGAATTCGACACAAAGGTCTTTAATTTCTATAATATATCTGTTCTCTTCCACGGTTTCCTCCTTATCTCAGGCGCGGATCCATCGCATCACGAAGACCATCGCCCAGCAGGTTGAGGGAAAGGATCGTAATCATCATTGCAAGGCCGGGCAGATAGGTGAGATAGCTGTAATCCCGGATATATGCGCGGCCGAATGAGATCATCGCGCCCCATTCCGGTGCAGGCGCCGCAACGCCCAGTCCAAGGAAGCTCAGCGCGGCGGCATTGGTAATGGATGCTGCCGTACGAATCGCTATCTGAACGACAACAGGACTGAGAATGTTTGGAACGATGTCGCGCAGAATGATCGTAGCGTCTCTTGCGCCGATGGCGCGCGCAGCCTCCACATACTCCGCATCCTTTACCGTCAGGACGGAACTGCGTACAACGCGGGCAAAGCTCGGTATCTGTGAGAGCGTCAGCGCAATGACCATGTTCTGTACGCTCGGGCCGAGCGCCGCCACAATAACGATGGCCAGCATTGTCATCGGAACTGCCATAATGATATCAATAATACGCATGAGCACATCGTCAAGGCGTCCGCCGTAGTAGCCGGAGATTGCCCCGATCACGCCGCCCAGAAGCATACTCATGATAACAGAGGAAAAGCTGATTGCCAGGGAATACCGCGCACCGTGAATCAGACGGGCACACATATCTCTTCCGTAGGTATCTGTACCCAGGATATGTCCGGGCGTGCCAATCGGAAGCCCACGTTCCGGAATATTCATTTTTACACAGTAGGTTTCATAATCATACAGCACGTCCGCAAACACAGCAAGAAGCACAATTACGATCAGGATCACCATACCGACAACTGCCATTTTATTTCTGCGAAAACGCACCCAGATTTCTTCAAATTGGCCGCGCGCGCGAACTGTCTGCCCAGAATTTGATGTCATTCTATTTGCCTCCCCTCTGTTACCGGGCGTACTGCCCACGGATTCGTGGATCGACCAGCGCGTAGCACATATCGATGACCAGATTCAACACCGAGCACGCAACCGTCAGCAAAATCACGCATCCAAGCACCATTGGCGTGTCCCGGTGATTGATGGAATCGATCATCAGCCGTCCAAGGCCGGGCCAGCCAAAGATTTGCTCGACCAGCACAGAGCCTCCCATCAGCTGTCCCATCTGGATGCCGACAACTGTGATGGTTGGGATCAGCGCATTGCTGAACGCATGCTTGTAAATCGTTGTCTTTTTCGTGCATCCCTTCGCTCGCGCCGTACGGACATAATCCTGACGGATCGTTTCCAGCATGGAAGAGCGCGTGGTTCTGGTTACAGTTGACATATTGGGAAAAACCAGACAGGCCGCCGGCAGGATATAACTTGCAAATGTTCCGTCATAGGACGGTGGAAGAAGGTTGAAATGAAGCGAAAAAATGATCATCAGCAGCAGTCCCAGCCAAAATACCGGCATGGAAATACCGATAAGGGAAAAGACCATAATACTGCTGTCGAGCAGTGTATTCTGTCTGATCGCAGCCCAGATGCCCAGAGGCACGGATAGTATCACCGTCAAAATCAGCGATACAACCGCCAGCTTCATCGTGTTCGGGAACTGTGAGAGAACCTCCGCCGTAACAGAACGGCTTTTGATATATGAGGTTCCAAAGTCCCCCTTCAGACAGTTGAGGATATACCTTCCATACTGAACCAGCAATGGGTCATTCAGTCCCATCTCATCGCGCAGTGCGTCAACCTGCTCCTGCGTCGCCAGTTCACCGAGGATCAGACGAGCCGGGTCGCCGCTTGCCAACTGCATAATCATAAAGACCAGCAGCGTCACGCCGAGTATGACGGGAATCAGTTGAAGAAGTCGCTTTGAAAAGTATTTCAACATAGTAGTATTCTCTCCTCTTGCCAGAGATTGAACCCGGCTCAAATCTGCTTGCTATGCACAGCACCGCCCTCTTGCTGCAGAAGGCGGCACTGTGCGGGAATTCAAAATACCATCATTCAGCCCAATGAATATTGGAGAAATCAAAGTAACCATGCGCAGTGAACTTCAGACCGGCCAGATCCTTGTTGTATGCGCGGAACGTGATCGGCTGATACAGGGAGGGCTGCTGCGCAATTTCATTGACACGGCGCACACACTCGTGGATCAGCTCGAGGCGGGCATCATCGTCCACTGTTGTCTTGATCTTTGCAATCAGCTCATCAACCTTAGCGTCATTGCAGGCACCCTTCACGGATTCGCGCTTGCTGGAATCATAACGCACGATATAGTTGAACGCATTCGACGGGGACCAGTAGGAAAGTGCGGCAGAATAGTCTCCGGTAGCACGCAGGCTGGAGAACGTCGCCGTATCGCACTGCACCACTTCGACTTTGATGCCGATCTGGGAGAGATTATCCTGAATAATGGTGGCAACGCGGACAAGCTGCTCCGACCAGGCCAGGATCGGGAGCGTCACCGTACTGGGGTCGCCGCCCCAGGCCGCGAGATACTCGTTCGCCTTGTCCAGATCATAGGTGAACGCGCCATCCTCGCAAGAGCCCCAGTAGCCCAGCGCAATGGAAGTGCCGTTGGGGATCGCATAGCCATCCAATGCACCCAGCACAATTGCCTCACGATCAATCGCATAGGCAATTGCATTGCGGAAGTTGATATCATTCAGCGGTGCAATATCATTGTTGAAGGTCAGGCAATAATTTTCGACAGAGGCGACTTCTTCGAGCGTCAGGCTTGCGTCCTCCTGGATGCGGGGGATATCAGCTGTCTCGACCTCGTAAACGACATCGACCTCGCCGGTTTGCAGCGCGATCGTTCGGGAGGCGCCCTCGGGGATCACTTTCCAGGTCAGCGTTTGGATACCAGGCATGTTGTCTTTATCCCAGTAATCCTCAAAACGTTCATAGGTAATATAGCTGCCATGCGACCACTCTACCATTTTGAACGGGCCGGTGCCGACCGGCTCGCTGGCAAAGTCATGCCCGCTTTCGATCAGATCCGACGGAAGGATGAACCAGTACTTATAGGCCACATCATACATCAGGTTGGGATACGGCCCGTCCGTCACGAACTTTACACTATAGGGATCAAGCGCCTCAACCGACACAAGCGAGCTGACATAGGGGGACGAACCGGGATACTGACAGATCAGATTGTATGTAGCAACTACGTCGTCAGCTGTAAATTCCTTGCCGTGGTGGAACTTGACACCCTGACGAAGATGGAAGATATATTCGCTGTCGCTGACAGTCTCAACCGACTCAGCCAGATCTGGAACCGCTTCCATCGTATCCGGGTCGATCTTCATCAGGAAGCTGCTGGTGAGGTATGCGCTATAGATGGGTGCCATTTCCTCGTTGTCCCACCAGGTCATGCTGACGGGCTCGGCGGAAAAAGCAATCGATGCTTTGGAGATATCACGCTTTGCATTTTCAGACGTTGCGCTCTGGCTTGGCGTTTCTTTGTTCCCAGCAGCGCAGGCTGCCAGGCTCATCACCATGATAAGTGCAAGCAGCAGGCTCAATAGCTTCTTCATTTTGTTGTCCTCACTTTCTTTCTGTGTTCGTCTATTTTGAACCATACTGTCCAGCAGCTGGCTCTGCCTCCGTTCGAGACAATTAAATTGTAGCACCAAAATTTTTTGTGCACAAATTTGCTGTACCTATAAAGGCTATGATTTGCGCTGATAGCGCCAGTTGCCAAAGCCGGAAAACAGCAAAACAGCAGGAGCACGTCTTTGCGCTCCTGCTGAAAGTGCTGTTGGCAACAGAATGCTGAATCTAAATAAAACGCTGTTCCAAAAGGCGCGTATATTCCAACGCAATTGGATTCAGCGCCGCGCCGCGCTGTGCAATCCACCCAAGATCTGCCTGAACATCTGTTCCTGCAAGCGGGATCAGCCGGCCGAAAAAGCGTTCTCCCTCATAAATGCTGGACATGTCAGCTGTCACATAATAGGCGTCTGTAGAGGCGATCAGTTCGTTTACTACCGCACGGGAGGACGTTACAACGCGCGCGCTGGGGCGCGAGATCCCGATACGATCCAGAATATCCTCGTAGGGACCGCCATCCATGTAATCATGCTGGATCAGCGGATATCCGTCCAGCATCGGAGCTGTAACATACTCGATGCCCTGATGGTACAGCGGATGGTTTGGCCCGACGCCAATCGCCAATCCAACCGTGCCCACCTGCTGATAGATCAGCCCCATTGCGTTGAGCTGCTGCTGTTCAATGCGCTTATAGCACGTCCATATCCGCACAAAGCCGATGTCGGCCTGTCCGTTGGAAACGAGGCTCTTTGATTCATTGGAGTAATTCTCCAGCTGCTTCATGTAGATGCCGGAGGCTTTGTACTTCTGAAACAACTCGACAAAGGCTTCACTGGCTACCTGAAACCCGTCATTTGCAAGTACGAAAGAAAGGGAATTTCGCTGCCGGCCATTCAGAAACAATGCATCCACCTGATGCAGCTGCACCCAGATGGGTGTAATGTAGCGGATAAATGATTTCCCGTAAGGCGTCGGAAATACGCCTCTGCTGCTTCGCACAAAAATCGGCTGTCCGAGCTCCCGCTCCAGATTCTGAATTGCCAGAGACAGCGCTGACTGGGAAATAAAGAGATTTGCCGCCGCTTTGTTGATCGATCCGGTGCGTTCGATCTCCAGCACATAATTGATCTGATCCAGCGTCATGTTCTTCTCCCCCTGTTTTTTGGAAACGCTCCCTCTGCGAACCGTCCGATGTGTTCAATTCTCACAAACTTTGCAGGACAAACAGCGGTAAAAGTTATCGTTCTGCACGATAACGACCACCCGTTTTTCTGATTGGCCATTTTGGAAATTGCCTGATATACTTCATACATACTCCATACAGTATATTCTACCCCTATTCACGGACAATTTCAACAACCAGTTTACGGAGGTCTTATATGGGACAGATGGATCGTCTAAAACCAATGAGTCGGCTGGAGGAGATCAAACTTGATAGTCTTCAGGACAGCTGGGTCATTATGTTTACATTCCTTGGAAAAGCCCTTTTGGAAGAGGGCGGTTTTCAGGGCGAGGTCGCACTTCGCGAAGGCGTGCGCCGTTTTGGAAGAGACAGGGGCTTGACAAATCAGAAGCGTTTGCTGGACAATAATATCAAGATCAATCTGGCAACGCTTTTCTGTGAGGGTCGTGACCGTCCAGGGGAGTCTCGCTTCACCGCATATTATACCTATGAGGATGAGGAAGAATATTCCGTCTGCACGCATATCTGTTCTTTTGCGGACGTATGGAAGAAGTACAATGCCAAGCACATTGGCCGAATTTACTGTGAAGAATTTCATATTGCCTGCTATGAGGCCTTCGGCTTCGGTGTGACAAAGGTAAATCTGGCCAGAAGCCTGACGCAGGACGGCGACGACCGCTGTATTTTCAATCATACCCTCCGGCCTGAGAACATGACGGAAGAGCAGCGCCGGCTCTGCTTCGCCAAATATGATCCCGATTATGTCCATCCGGATAAGGAAATGCCAAAGCCGCAGGGCAAGAGCGGCTTTAATATGATGTGGATCAAGATGTACTATCACATTCTTTCCTGCGCAGTAGAGGAGATGGGCGATCTTGGCCGCACAATTGTAGGCAACGGACTCCGCGTTACAGCACACGAACAGGCGCTTGCTTTTCTGGAAGAGGCAGAAGCAACGGAACGCGCTGTGAACCGGCAATATCTTGTCGACCATCTTCCGCTGGATCTCGACATCGACCACGAGCCGCTATGGGAAGAATATGACCAGTATGGTGCGCGGGAGCTGCTCAGAGAGTGTTTTTATAAACCGTTACTCAAGGAGGTAAACGTAGAATGAAGCATCTTGTTTTACCGTGCAATAACCGCCTTCAGGATCAATGGTCGGCTCTCTATCTCAAACTGGCCTGTACGCTGATCGACACCTATGGTCTGGATGGAAAGGCCATTGTCCGTGAGGGCGTTCGCCAGTATGCATACCGTGCAGCGGAATGCCGGCGGCAGGAACTTCTTGCAGCAGGCTGCAAAACCAACCTGGAGACGTTTTTTTCCAACGGCTTTGGTCTTCCCTGCGGCGAGCGCACGGTCAAAGAGTGGATTCGCCATACAGAGCAGGAACTTTTTGTGACTGTCTGTGCCTGTCCCTATGCGCAGGCCTGGGAAGCGCGGCAGGAAGTCGGCCGCATGTTCTGCGAAGAATATTATCCCGCGCTTGTCCATGCCGGGACGAATGAAAAGGCGCAGATCAATCTCGGCTACACGATGCTCAACGGCCGCGACAACACCTGCCGTCTTTCCATCTATCTGCGCCCTGCCAACGTCCCCGCTTCCCAGCGCGCACAGTGTTTCCCCGCGTTCGACCTCACCAGCTCCGATCCGAATCCCGTTCCGGCATATTCCCCGGACTTTGAAGCGCAGAAACGCTGGCTGTACGAAAGCTTCTTTTCGGCGGCGCAGGATCGGGGCGGCGATGCCTGCACGGCAGCCGTGCGGTCGGCCGCAAAGGAATACGCCGCAGAAAACGAGGATGCCGGATTTCTGGCAGTGATGGAGGAATGATCCCATGCGTCCTCTGATTGCGACGACCGGCGCGCACATCTACACGCCGGAAGGCCATATGCAGAATCTGCTCTGGCAGGTTTACATGGATGGAATCTATGACAATGGCGGACTGCCGCTTTTGGTGACGGACGCCGGTCAAACCGCTGCTGCGCAGCTTGCGCGGCAAATGGACGGGCTCTTTATCACCGGAGGCATGGACGTCTCTCCATGCTGTTATGCATCGGAATGTTCTCGGCTGTGCGGCTCCACGGATCCAAAGCGGGACAATCTGGAGATTACGCTCATCCGCGCGTTTATAGAGCAAAAAAAACCGATCCTCGGGATTTGTCGTGGGTTTCAGATGCTGAATGTTTTTTTCGGCGGAACGCTGTATCAGGATATCAAGGATGAAACCGGCTTTGAGCACCCCTACGATTCCGTTCATACCGTTACCGCAGAGCATGGCTCGCTGTTTGAACAGCTTTTTGGCAAAAGCTTCACAGTAAACAGCCTGCATCATCAGGCGGTCAAAATGCTCGGCCGGGATTTGATCCCGCTTGCCTATGCTGATAACGCTCCGCTCGTCGAGGCATACTGCCATAAGACACTGCCCATCATCGCCGTGCAGTGGCACCCCGAGCGCATGACAGGTGTGCAGCGCATGTCTCCCGATGGCCCAGACATGCACCCCTTCCTGGAACATTTTATCTCTATGTGCAAAAAACAGATGTGACGACACAGGCAGGAAAGGAGAATTTTCCACAATGGATTACGTTACCCGTGCAAAAGAGCTTCAGGCGGAAATGATCGATATTCGCCGCCGTCTCCACCAAAACGCCGAGATTGGCTTTGATCTGCCGAACACGGTGTCTCTTGTCATGAACAAGCTGCGGGAATATGGCTACAAACCGGAGCAGATCTGTGAGGGCGGCGTCGTTGCCAGTGTTGGCTCTGCTGGGAAAACAGTGCTTCTTCGGGCGGATATGGATGCGCTTCCGATGCAGGAGGAAAGCGGGCTTCCGTTTGCATGCACGACTGCTCCGCATGCGCACACCTGTGGGCATGACCTTCATACCGCAGCGCTTCTCGGAACGGCCAAAATGCTCAAAGAATCAGAGTCCGCGCTTGCTGGTACGGTAAAGCTTGTATTTCAGCCCGCCGAGGAAATTCTGCGCGGTGCGGAGCGCATGGTTCAAAGCGGCGTGCTGGAAAACCCTAACGTAGATATTGCGTTTGCGGCTCATGTAACGCCCCGTTATGCCACCGGCCAGATCGCGCTGCGTTCGGGTGTCGCGATGGCCGCCTGCTACGGGTTCCGGATTCACATCAAAGGCTACTCCGCACACGGCTGCTACCCTGAACAGAGCATTTCACCCATCAACATTGCCGCGCACATTTATCTCGCGCTGCAGGAACTGATTGCCCGCGAAGCGGATCCGACCAAAACCGCCGTGTTGACGGTCGGCAGTCTCCATTCCGGCAATATGCCTAATACCATCCCCGGCGAGGCTGTTATGGAGGGCACGCTGCGCACATTCGACCAGACTTTGATCGACTTTCTCATTCAGCGCATGAACCAGGTCGTAGAAAAAACCGCAGAGGTGTTCCGCGGCGAAGCGCATATCGAAGTTCTCTGGAATGTCCCTGTCGTATACAATGATCCTGCACTGGCAGAAGATGTCTGCCGTTATTATTCCGGCGCTTTTCATATGCAGGCAAAGGAAGACGCTCTCATTGCCGGCTCAGAAGACTTTGCGTTCATCAGCCAAAAGGTTCCGGCCGTCGATCTGTATATCGGCGCCACGCAGGAAGACAAACTGACTTCCTTTTACCCTGCACACCATCCGAAAATCGTGTTTGATGAAGGCGTTCTGCCATACAGCGCAGCGCTCAACGCCGAGGTCGCAGTAAGATGGCTGCAAGAACACCAATATTCGTCGCTGCACAGCAGCTCCCGCAAAACCTGACACGAATGTTTTGTACACATACTGAAAGCAGGCCGGAGGATATCCTCCGGCCTGCTTCTTCTTATTTTACGGTAATGAGCGTGTAATTGTCCGTGCCGAGGCCGATCTTCTTGCCGTGCTCGATGGCCGCCTGCCAGCAGGTGTTCGGGTGCATGGCGTGGATATGGTCGTGGTCGTGGGGGTCGCCGTGGTCGGAGAGCTCGCTGCCCGGGAGCACCGGCTGACGGTTGACCGCCTCGATGCACGCAAGGTCGAGCGCGACGGGGTCAAACGAGGCGAACATGCCCACATCCGGCACCACCGGCACATCGTTTTCCGCGTGGCAGTCGCAGTTCGGGGAGATATCGCGCGCGATGGAGATATGGAAGCTGGGTCTTCCGTCGACTACGGCCTTGGCGTATTCGGCGATCTTGTAGTTGAGCACCTCGACGATCTGGTTGAACTCCGGCATGATCGCGTCCTTGGGACAGATGGCGATGCACCGGCCGCAGCCAACGCACTTGTTGTGGTCGATCGTGCACTTTTTGTCTGTGATGATCGGCGCGCCGTGGGCGCAGATCTTCGCGCACTGGCCGCAGCCGACACACTTTTCCGTTTCGACCAGAGGCTTTCCCTGCGCATGCATTTCCATCTTGCCTGCGCGCGAGCCGCCGCCCATGCCGAGGTTCTTGAGCGCGCCGCCGAAGCCCGCCTGCTCGTGGCCCTTGAAGTGCGTGAGGGAAATGACGATGTCCGCGTCCATAAGGGCTCTGCCGATCTTCGCGTTTTTGACGTATTCGCCGCCGACGACCGGAACCTCCACGTCATCGCCGCCGCGAAGACCGTCGGCAATGATCACGTGGCAGCCCGTCGAGAACGGGGAGAAGCCGTTCAAATACGCCGCGTCCATGTGCTCGAGCGCGTTTTTCCGGCTGCCGACATAGAGCGTGTTGCAGTCGGTCAAAAACGGACGGCCGCCTCTGGCCTTGATGAAATCCACGACGGTCTTTGCGTAGTTCGGGCGCAGATACGCGAGGTTTCCGACCTCGCCGAAATGCAGCTTGATGGCGACGATCTTGCCGTCAAAATCAATATCGCCCATCCCGGCGGCGAGCATCAGCTTCTCGAGCTTCTGCTGCTGGTTCACGCCCGGATGGCAGCGAAAATCTGTAAAGTATACCTTAGACTGTTCCATGTGAGTGCCTCCTCATCATTTGTAATCAAGAAAAAGTATACTGTTTTTTCGGGATTTGTCAATCCGTTTGCCCGCGCAGGCGGAACTGCGCGTTGAGTAACGAAAAATTCGCCGCAAACGGGCGCATGAAGTTCCAGTAGCCGAGCCCCCTGAGGCCGTATTGCCGGACGAGATCGAATTTTGCGAGGCTCGAGCGCACGTCCTCAAACCACACCTCGTGCACCGCGCCGTCCATGCCCGTGTAGGAAAACCACGGCGTCTGCGCCGCCTCGTCAAAGAGAATTTCGCTCCCTGTCTCAAACGCCAGCTGCGCCGCCGCCTCGTTTCCGAGCAAAACCGCCCGCGTCAGCCCTGCCTCATACGGAAGCGTCCAGTCGTACGCGTAGTTGGGAAAGCCCAGGAAAAGCTTTCCCGGCTCGATGCGCGAGACGGCGTAGCGCACCACGCGCTCTACCGCGTCAATGGGCGCAACCGCCATCGGAGGGCCGTAGGTGTAGCCCCATTCGTACGCCATTACCAAAATTTGGTCTACAGCGCGGCCGATGGCGGCGTAGTCGTGACCCTCGTAGAGAACGCCCGGCTGATCGTCGGACGTTTTGGGCGCGACCGCCGCCATAAGATAGCCGCCCGCCGTGTGGACAGCCTCCGCCAGGTCTTGCAAAAATGCCGCGTAGCTCGCGGCAAGCGTCCGTCCCAGAAACTCAAAATCCACGTCCACACCCGCAAAGCCCTTTTCCCGCATGGTTCGGACGGTATTTCGGATGAGCGCCGCGCGCGATGCGTCATTTTCCAGCACCGCGCCCGCCCGCTGGGCAGAAAAGCTGCCTTGCTCCGTGAGCGTCGACAGATGCAGAAGCGTCTTTGCGCCAAATTCCCTTGCAAGGGCAAGAAGCGGCACGTCGTCCGGCTCCACAAGCTCTCCCGCCTGCGTAAACCCGTAGGTAAACGGAACGAGCGTATCGGCGTAGGGGAGGATGCCGCGGAGCGTTTTTTCGTTCACCCACGGATACGCGTAGCCGAGAAGCGTCGTTTGCCCGGTGGGGCTGTCTTCGATTTTTGTCACGAGCACCTGCCCCGGATACAGCCGCTCCTGCGCCGATAACCCCGGGTTCAGACGGTAAAGTGCGTTCTGTGTCAGAGAAAACGCCTGCGAAATGGAAAAGACCGTGTCTCCGGGCTGTACAGTGTAGAGCTCCGCCGGCTTTAAAATTAAAATTGCCTGCCCGACGGACAGCCGGTAGGGCTCTGTGAGCCCGTTAAAGCGCGCGAGAAGACCCGGCGAAACGCCGTATTCCCGGCCAATTGACCAGAGCGTCTGCCCCGGACTTACCACATGGATCTGCATACAATCACCTCACAGGATTCTATGCAGGCGTTATTCCCGGAAAAACCGCCCCTCAGATCTTCGCGCGAAAAAGCTCCATCACAAGCGTCCCGCCGAGAATCAGTCCCGCCCCCAGAAACTGCGCAGGCAGCAAGCGCTCACCGAGCAGCACCGCCGAAAATACCAGCGCGCTCAAGGGCTCCACATACCCCAGCACCGACACCTCGCGCACCGGAAGACGCGGGATCGACGAAAAATACAGATAGCTCCCCAGCCCCGTGCTGTACACGCCGGACAGGAGCACAAAAAGCACATCCTGCCGCTGCGCGCTCTGCCGCGTTTTTTGTCCAAGCAGAAGTGCCAGTGTCAGAACCAGCCAGCCGAAAACGTTCGCAGCAGCACGATCTGCATGCTCGAAAGCTGCAAAAAGTGCGCCGCCCACGCCGTTCGTTCCGTACAGCAGCAGACTCACAAGATAGATCGTCTGTGTGCGCTGTGTTTTTCTTTTTTGCTCCATGCCGCGTTCCTCCCGCTTTTTTGCTTTTCTCATCATAGCGCGCGCAGATCATTTCGCAAGCGCGGCTTTCTCATGCCATGCATGCGGTTTTTGCATAGATCCGCCTTGCGGGAGGGCGATCTTCGCGCTATACTGATAAAAAATAAGAATGCTGTTTGGAGGAGGGGTTTTATGCAGGCGAAGCTGCCGCAGCTCTGGCTTTTTGATCTGCGTCCGCTGATGCAAAACAGCCGGTGGCGCATGCTTCTGCCGGAAATTCCGCCGGAGCGGCAAAGACGCGCGCTGGCCTGCCGCAGAGAAGCCGACGCAGCGAGGCTCGTGGGCGCTGGGTATCTTCTTCGGCAGGCGCTGTCATCGCTCGGTATTCCGGCCTCCCGGCAGATTTTTTGCGAAAACGAATGGGGAAAACCGTATCTGGTATCCAACGAGGTTGCGTTTTCCCTGACGCACGCGGGTCATTTTTCTGCCTGCGCGCTGGACGCATCGCCGGTCGGGGTCGATCTGGAAGCGCCGCGCATGACCTGGCAGGTTGCCGGGCGCTGCTTTCACCCGGAGGAGCTCTCTTTTGTGCAATCGCTGCCGGCGCCGGAGCAGCCCGACGCACTGCTTCGCCTCTGGACGGCCAAGGAGGCCTACACCAAGCAGCTCGGAAAGGGCTTGATCGTTCCGCTCGATTCTTTTTGCGTCGATCTCGCGGGCTCGTGTCCGGTTCTTCGGAAGGACGGCAGCGTCTTGCCCGAACGGCTGCATGAGTACCGGCTGGAAGATATGCGTCTGTGCCTCTGCTCTTTTTCAGAGCGGCCGGAGATCACGCAATTTATCCCCAAACTATAAAAACTGCCGCAAGTGCCTTGTATGGCCTGCGGCAGTTTTTTGTAAATTTTCCCGTAAGGTTCGTAGGGGTCGATTGAGCACATCGACCCATTGGGAAGTTACGATTTCTCCGAAAATTTCCGTAAAAACGGTACGTATTGCCGGGGCGATGTGCTCAATCGCCCCCTACGCATATCTGGAGGTTTTTCAGGTTCTGGAGGTATTGCAGGTCAGATAGATGATCTGGCGCTCCCTGGCGAGGCTGCGCAATAAAGAAAGGGCTCGGCTGGTTCCCTCGTCGTCGAGGTTGACGAAGGGGTCGTCGAGCAGCAAAAACGGCTGCTCTTTCTGGAATAACGCGTCCACCAGCGCAAGGCGCATGCAGAGCATCACGCCATCGATCGTGCCGGCGCTGAAGCTGGCCGGGTCGCGTGCGGCGCCCTGCTCGTCGATGAAGAGATGAAGCTCGCGGTCTAGCATCACGCGGCCGATTTTTTCCCCAAGGAGCGCATTCGCATAGTGGACAAAGCCCTGCTCCACGCTTCCAACATAGCTGTTTGCCAGCGTATCCTTCGCGCGCGTGAGATAGTCCATCGTGAGGTCAGCCAGCTCGCACTGCTTTTGAAGCGTCTTTCGCGTATCGTCCAGCGCCGTCAGCTCGTCGTCCATATCCGCAATCCCATCGACCGCGCGGCGAAGGGTATCTCGCTGCTGGCGAAGCTGCCGGAGCGCCGCCTCCTGCGCGTCCAATTCCCGCTGCGCCTGCGTTTCCTGCGCTTGCAGCGCGGCCATATCCAAAGTGGGCTCCTGCAAGAGCGCCTCGGAAGCGTCTTCGTTTTCCCGCTGGAAGGCCGTCAGGCGCGTCTGCGCCTCTTCGGACGCGGTTTTTGCCGTCTCGAATACCCGCAGATCGTTTTCCAGGCGGTTCAGCAGCTGCTCCGCCGGTTCGCCGGAGAGACGGTATTTTGCGAAGAATGCTGTCAGCTCCTTCTCAAGCGCCTGCATTTGCTGCGAAAGAGACTGCCGGTCGGTTTCCAATTGCTGCGCGCGCTCCTGGGCGCGGTCATACTGTGCGAGGCTGTCTCGCAGCGCCTGCGTCTGCTGGGTAAGAGACTGCGAGACGGGCAGGGGATAGCGGGTCAGAATCAGGCGAAGCTCCGCCGTCAGGTGGTCGATCTGTGTCTGCGCTTCCTGCCGCGCCTTTTGGATGCCGGATCCTTTTTCGCGCAGACGCAGATATGCTTCCTTGTCAAGCATCAGCTGCATCAGCTGCTCATCCGGCCGGGACGCGTCCGGATAAAATTGCAGCAAAAATTCCGACACGCCGGTTTGCAGCTGCTCGATCTGCCGGGCTTCTTCGTCCGGTTCGGCTCCTGCTCGCTCAGGGTTCTTCCGGAGGATCGCCGCAAGAAGGCTCGCCGCACCCAAAATGGCCGCCGCGATTCCAAACGCGGGCTTTGCCGCAAGAACGCAGCCGATCCCAGCAAGCACAAACAGCGCGCCCATGATCAGGAGGGCTGTTTTCACGCCGGAGCCCGGCTTCTTCTGTGCGGTCTTCTCTGTCATCTTTGCGTCCCGGACTGCCCGCAGCTCCGCGATGCGGCGGCAATCACGCTGCTTTTCCGAGATCTCCGCGTCTTCCGGTACTTTAGATTGGAATATACTGGATAATATTTCAAGCTGCTGCGTTTCCTTTTCCGGAAGCTCCGCGCGGGTTTCCGGAAGCAGCATGGAGCATTTCTGCTGTCCGGCGTCCAATTGCTTCAAATCATTCAAGACAGCCTCGCGATTGGAAAAGGCGCTTCTGCCCGCTTCGATCGTCTGCCGGTCTGCCTCCGGGAGAGTCAACGTCTGCCGCCTTTTTTCCAGCTGCCGCAGAGAAATGACCTCTTCGCGCCTGGTTTGGATGTCCTCCGCCGTGGGAAGGCCGGACGGATATTTTTCCCGCAGGGTATGCAGCGTTTCTGTCTGCCTGTTTGCCTGCGCGCGAAGATCGCTCAGCTGTCTGCTTTTGAGCTGCCGTTCCCGCTGGCCTGCCGCTTTTTGAATGCGTTCGCGAAGCGCCGCGATTTCCTGTGTCTTTTCCATCTGCGCGCTCGTTTGCGCGTCGATCGATCGCTGCACCGTTTCGAGCTCCGGCCGCTTATTTTCGGCCTGATAGCGCTGCTCCTCCAACGCATGATACGCCTGCGCCAGCCGGTCAATTTCGCCGCTTGCGCCGCGATAAGCTTTTAAATTGCTCCGGTAAGCGCGAAGCGACGCCATCGCGGTGTCGAAATTATTCATGTCGTTCGTGTCGTCCACGAGATTCGTGAGCTTTGCGCGGATGGAGCTTGTCGCCTCCATGTCCTTCATGGAAAGCTGCGGCATAAAAGTACTGCGCGAGAAGGACTCCGCGTCGAGTCCAAAAAGCTCTTCGCCGAGCTTTTCCGAAAAGGGCGTTTTGTCCGTGCGGTTCGTGAGGTCAAACAGGTCAAAGGTATCCTTCGCGGCCGTTTTTCCGAAATATCGCGTGACGCGATAGCTGACGCCGCCGTTCGAAAATTCCAGAAAGCCGCCGTATTTTCCGCCCTGCCAGGGTTCATAGCGCTTGCGCTCATTTTCCGCCGCCTTTCTTGCGCCCGTGCGCGGAAGGCCGTAGAACATGGCTTTCAGAAACGCGGCCAATGTGCTCTTGCCAAAGCCGTTTTCCCGGCAGATGATTGTTAGATTTTCCTCAAATTCGCAGTCATAGCCGCAGAGCACGCCGAAGTTTTCAATGTGGCACCGAAGAAGCTTCATAGGCTGACCTCCTCTCCCGCCAGCGCCGATACGCCCGCGCGAATGATGGCGGCCTTGTCGCGCTCTGGCAGATCGCTTCCCAGCACCTGCCGGATGAACTCGCCCTTGAGCGACACATCGTTCCGGTATGTCTCCGGGTCGATTGCCAACTTTGTTTCGTCCTTCACCTTGGCGAAGAAATAGCTTCCGGCGAGTTGATGTTGCAAATACGCTACGGAAATATCCGCCTCGGGCGAGACTTCGCCCGTGAGAAGAAATTCTGCCATATCGTCCGGCGGAATGCCGCGGGAGGCTTCTTTGACGCGCGCGGCGATCTCCGCATTTTTGACGCAGCCCGTAACGTCGGTTTCCACGCGGTGAAGCGTCCGGCAGGAAAACGGAACGAATTCCGGCTCGACGCGGCCATTCTCTACCGTTAAGAGCACAAAGCCCTTTTTTCCGCACTCATCAAAGCCGCGCCCTTCTAAGCACCCGCTGTAGCAGAGGAGGCCTTTCTCATCGAGCCTTTGCAGGCTGTAGCTATGGATATGTCCCAGCGCGAGATAATCGATGCCGCGATGCTCTAATAGCTTTCGGTTGATCTGATCTTCGCCGCAGGCTGTCGCGAGCTGGCCGTGGAGCGTCACGAGATTCACATGGCCGTCCAAAATGGGAAGCTCTTCGTAGAGCCTTTCGTCTCCGCTTCCAAGCGTTCGGCCGGAGATGGCGGCGGTATCATAACAGTAGGTCTTCCAGGTATTGCCGAAGCATTTTAAATTTTCCGGGAGGTTCCGGTCATGAAAGGCACTTGCCGCTTCGTCGTGATTTCCGGGAAGATACAAATAATCCACCTCGGGTGTGGCGCGCATGGCGGAAAGAACCTCGTCTACGGTGCGCTCTTTCACGCGCGCACCGTCAAAGAGGTCGCCCGCGATGATGACCGCGCGAACCTCGTTTTGTCTGGCGTACTGCGTCATGCGCACAAAGGAGGCCAACAGCTCCGCCGCACGCGTAGACGCCTGCCGCGCTGTCATGTGCGTCTGCATGGGGCTGTCTAAATGAATGTCCGCGCAATGTATCAGCTTCACGGTTTTTCCTCCTGCTTTTCGCGTTCGAGAAGCGCGACGGTTTCAACGTGGGCGCATCTTGGAAATAAATCGAAGCAGTGCGCTTTTTTTGCCTCATACCCCTTTTCCCGGAGTCTTGCAATGTCGCGCGCAAGGGTTGCAGGGTCGCACGAAACATAGACGATCCGGCTGGGCGCCATGCTTGCCATTGCCTCGATCACGTCTTCGCTCACGCCCTTTCTCGGCGGGTCGACAACGATCACGTCCGGTTTGATTCCATCGGCGGCAAATTTTATTGCGGCCTGTCCTGCGTCGGCGCAGAAGAATTCTGCGTTGGTAATGCTGTTTCTGCGTGCGTTTTCTTTTGCGTTCTGAATTGCAGCGGGGACGATTTCCACGCCGTAGACCATCTTGACGTGCTTTGCAAGGCAGAGCGTAATGGTGCCGCTGCCGCAGTATAGGTCGAGTGCCGTTTCGCATCCCGTAAAATTAGCATACTCGATGGCTTTTTCATAGAGCCGCTCGGCCTGATCGTGGTTCACCTGATAAAAGGCGGCAGGGGAGAGGCGGAAGGTCAGGCCGAGAAGTGTATCTTCCAGATAACCGTCTCCATAGAGCGTTTCAAAGCGGTCACCCAGAATGACGTTGCCCTTTTTGGTATTGTAGTTGACGACGATGCCTGTAACGTCCGGCTTTGCCGCGCGGATGGCCTGCACAAGCGATTTCTTTTTGGGCAGTTCTGCGCAGTTTGCGACGAGGCAAACCAGCGTCTGCCCGGATTCTACGCCGCAGCGAAGATAGATGTGCCGGACGACGCCGGTATGTGTCCGTTCGTCGTAGGCCGGAACGTGCTCCTGCTCCATCCACGATAGGACTGCCAAACGGATGATTTCAGCCGTTTCCGGCTGGATTTTGCAGTCGGTGATGGGAATGACGGTATGCGTTCCGGCCTTGTAAAAGCCCGCGGCCGGTTTTCCGCTGTGACACTGCACGGGGAACTGCACCTTGTTGCGATAGCCGTAGACACTGTTGCTGCCCGTAATTTGCAAGTCCGGGAAATGAACGCCGCCGATGCGGAACAGGGCATCCTGCACGCGCCTTTTTTTCTGTTCCAGCTCACAGGCATAGTCCATGTGCCAGAAGACGCAGCCGCCGCAGCGGCCAAAGCTTTTGCATTCCGGCGTTACGCGGTGACTCGATGGCTGCTCCACCCGCGTAAGCGTCGCATAGGCGCAGGTTCTGCCCACATGATCAATTTTAATGCTGCACGTCTCGCCCGGAATAACGCCCGGGACAAATACGACCTGTCCGTCAACGCGTGCGACGCCCGCGCCCTCGGCAGTCAGGTCGGTGATTTCTACGCTGTATGTTTCGTTTTTCTGCATACACTTCTCTCCATGTTTCACGTGAAACATTTCACGCGTCTAACCGTTCGCCGGTCGACACATCAAAGCGGTAGACGTTCTCATGTGTGATCTCCCCGTCATCGTCCGCATACCGCTCCGTCACGGTATAGGTGACTGTCAGAATGCCGTCTTCCAGACCCGCAATATAATTTCCCTCAAGAAAGCCGATCGTGTGACGAGACTGTGCCGTCTCATAAACCGTTGAACCCATATAGTCCTGCAAATTCAGCTGCAATTCCATAAAGACGGAATTGATCTTATATTCCACGTTCTCCGAGCCAAGTCTGAAATAGGGAAGCAGCAGCGTCATGCTGACAATCTCCTCCTGATCCATCTGCACCTCATACGGCTCATCCGAAAACGTCTGCGGAACATATACCTCGGGCTCGATCGGTTTCGTCTCCATTTCATTTGACGAAGAAGCTTCCGTTTCTGCGGGCGTTTCCGCGTCAATCTGCGGCGTATCGGAAGCAGAAGCTTGAACGTCTGAGGAGGTCATCGTTTCAGCGACCGGCGCCGGAAGCTCCTCCTGCGTTTTATTTGCGCTGCATGCGCTTAAAATCAGCAAAGCTGCTGTGATTACCGCAAGTATTCGTTTCATAAAAGAATCACCTCTTTTGCGATTTTACCATAGAAGGCCGCTTGTGTAAAGCGCGCGGATTCGCTATACTAGAGCTATAACGCATAGGAGGCAAGATATGCTTTCATATCAAAACTGCGAGCTCTGCCCAAGGCGATGCGGAGTGGACAGAACAAAAGGACAGCTCGGGTTCTGTCGCGAACCGGACAAAATCTTTGCCGCGAGAGCCGCCACACACTATTGGGAAGAGCCTGTCATATCGGGAAGCTTCGGCTCGGGCGCGGTCTTCTTTTCCGGCTGCACCTTACAGTGTGTTTTCTGTCAGAACGGAGTCATTTCACAGGAGAATTACGGAACGGAAATCACGCCGGAGCATCTTCGGGAAATTTTTCTGCGGCTGATTGATGACGGCGTACAGAACATCAACCTCGTCACGCCGACGCATTTTCTGCCGTCTATCATACCGGC
Source organism: uncultured Oscillospiraceae bacterium (assembly GCA_934668605.1). GTDB lineage: Bacteria > Bacillota > Clostridia > Oscillospirales > Oscillospiraceae > CAG-170. Next base: position 21,825 of record CAKUNY010000003.1, read on the forward strand.
GCTTACAGCAAAGCTTCCGGTGCCGGTCGTTTACAATTGCGGCGGATATGAGCGCGTGGAGACGCTGCGGGAATTGGAAGGCCTCGTCGATATTTACCTACCGGACATGAAGTATTCAAACAGCAAGCTGGCCGCGAAATTAAGCCGGGCACCGGATTACGTGGAAACCGTAAAAGCAGCCATTACAGAAATGTACCGGCAGGTCGGGTCAAGCATAATAGAAGACGAGATCATGCAGCGCGGGATGATCGTGCGCCATCTGATGCTTCCGGGAGAATTGGATAATACGCTTGGCGTTCTGGACTGGTTTGCCGATACCTACCCGAAGGGTGATGTTCTATTCAGTCTCATGAGTCAATATGTTCCGATGGGAAAAGCAAAGCAAATGCCGCCCTATGACCGAAAAATCACCGAGGAAGAATACGACGCAGCAGTATCGTATCTTGACTTTCTCGGGATCAAATCCGGCTACACGCAGGACTTCTGCGCGGCAACAGAAGACTATATCCCGGATTTTTCGCTGGAAGGGCTGGAATAAAAACAAACGTTTGATTTTTTCGATGATCTGTGCTATACTGGTTTTACCAAACGAAGGGAGCGACCGGCATGGCCAGAACAACAGACAAGCGCGAAGCGATTCTCCGATTCATCACAGAGTTCATGCGCAAGCAGGGATATGCGCCGTCGGTGCGCGAGATCTGCGCGGGCGTCGGCCTTGCCTCAACGGCGACGGTACACTATCATCTGAACGCCCTCAAGGAAGAAGGCCTCATCAGCATGGACTGCATGAGAAAGCGGACGATCTCTCTTCCAGAGGAACGCCGCGCCGGGTCGATTCCGATCGTCGGCGTCGTGACGGCAGGTCAGCCGATTCTGGCCGTGGAGAATATTGAAGGGTATCTGCCGTGGGATGGAGACGCGCGCTGCTTTGCCCTTCGCGTGCGCGGAGATTCCATGATCAATGCCGGAATTTTATCAGGTGACAAGGTCGTTGTCCGGCCGCAGCAGACGGCGGAAAACGGACAGATCGTGGTCGCGCTGCTCGACGACTCCGCAACTATCAAACGCTTCCGGAAGGAGAAAGGGAAGGTCTGGCTGCTACCAGAAAATCCGGCGTATGATCCGATCGACGGCACGGATTGTACGATTCTGGGACTTGTTAAGGCAGTCTTTCGCGAATACTAAAATCAAGTGGTGCACGAAACCGTGCACCACTTTTCTTTTTCTGGGGAACTTCTTATTTATAATGTGTAATACTTGCAAATACCGTCTTTCCGTGTTAAAATTAAGGTGTGTTTGTATGCCCATTTATGGGACAGTCCCGGGCATTTGTCACGATAAAACCGGAAAGGAGCTTTTTCTTGTACTCCTCTACCTATATTTGGGCGAAGGTGCTCGCCCACATGGAGCAGCAGCTCACCGACACCATCGTCACGACCTGGTTTGACGATACAGAGGTTCTGGAACTGACCGATCAGAAGCTGGTTCTTTACTCTCCGACGGTCTTCCGCAAGGACATGATCGTTTCGCGCTGCGGCACGTACATCAAAGAAGCGCTCAAGGAGCTCTTCGATATGGACCTAGAGCTCGTCGTGCTCGACGATACGGAGATTGAAGCGTATCGGTCGTCGAAAAAAAAGCCGCGCTTTATCGAGTTCAATCCGCAGTTCACGTTCGACAACTTCATCGTCGGCAACAGCAACAAATTTGCGAACGCTGCCGCCGTCGCCGTCGCGGAAAAGCCGGCGGATTCGTATAACCCGCTGTTCATCTACGGCCCGTCCGGCGTGGGTAAGACACATCTTCTTTATGCCATCGCAAACGAGATCCATAAAAATCACCCGGACTATAACATCGTCTATATCAAGGGCGACCAGTTTACGAACGAACTCATCAACTCCCTGCGAGAAGGCAAGAACAATGAGTTCCGACTCAAATACCGCGGCGCAGACCTCTTTCTGGTCGACGATATCCAGTTTATCGCGGGCAAGGACTCTACGCAGGAAGAATTTTTCCATACGTTCAACAATCTCTATGAGAGCCACAAGCAGATCGTCCTGACCTCCGACCGGCCGCCCAATGAGATGGTGCGCTTGGAAGACCGGCTGCGCACGCGCTTTGAGTGGGGCTTACTTGCCGACATTCAGCCGCCCGACTATGAAACACGTATGGCGATCATCAAAAATAAGGCGGCAAATCTCGGGTTCGACTTGCCGGACGATGTCTGCAATTACATTGCTGAGAACATCACGAACAATGTCCGTCAGATTGAAGGCACGGTCAAAAAAATCAAGGCCTTCAAGGAGCTCAACGGCATGGTCGTCGATGTGCCGAACGTTGCGCGCGCGATCAAGGACATGTTCAAGGGCAAGACCGAGAACCTTCCGACGCCGAGCCTGATTGTCAGCGAGGTCTGCCAGTATTACGGCATTGAAGAGCAGGTGCTCAGAAGCACGCTCAAAAACAAGAATACTGCCGAGGCGAGGCAGGTCGCGATGTACTTGATCCGCACGATGACAAACCTGTCTCTTCCGGAGATCGGCCGAGAATTTGACCGCGACCACACGACGGTCATGCATGGCCTCAAAAAGGTCGAGCAGACGCTTCAGAACAGCGCCTCGCCGCTGAACGACACCATCCGAGACATTACGGCGAACGTCAACAATAAGCTGTAACCGAGCAAAACCACCGCTTCGCGCGGATGGGCGGTTTTACACGAAAATTTATCCACAGGAGACTGTGTAAAAGGGAAAGGTTGCTTGTGGAAAGGTGTGAAACGCGCGTTTTACAAAAAGAGCTGTGTAAAAGTGATCATCAAGAGGCAGTTGCTGTGGATAAAAAACGCTTAGAGCCGCAAGGAAAACGGAAGTTATCCACATGTGAAGCGCCCTACTGCTTCTTACTACTAAAATTATCCTTTCTTTCTTTTAGAAGGAGAGCTGGAGGTATCCTTTATGAAATTTACCTGTGAAAAAAACCAGCTGGTTTCCGCCATCTCGGTCGCCTCGCGCACCGTCGCACAGAAGAGCGCCATTTCGGGACTCGAAGGTATTCTGGTGCGCGCGGGTGTCAAAGTGATGCTGACGGGGTATAATCTGGAAACAGGCATTACCGTGAGCGTCGACGCGGAAATCGGAGAAACCGGCGCATGCGTCATGCCCGCGCGGCTGTTTTTCGATATCATCCGCAAGCTCCCCGACGATACGGTAAGCATTCAGGTCGACGAGAGCTTTAAGGTTTCCATCAAAGGCGGCATTTCGTCTTTTACCATCACCGCGCTTTCGGCGGACGATTACCCGGAGCTTCCGGACGTGGACTCGGAAAAGGGTATCCGCGTGCCGCAGAACGAGCTCAAGGCCATGATTTCCGGAACGATCTTCGCTGTCAGCGAAAACCAGGCGCGGCCGATTCACACGGGCGTTTTGTTTGAGGTCGACAACGACTCGATCACAAGTGTCGCGGTCGACGGCTACCGGCTGGCGCTGCGCCGCTATCTTCCGGAGGAGTCTTTGGAGCGGACACTCAAATTCGTCGCTCCGGCGGCGGCTTTGAAGGAAGTCGAAAAAATTCTGGGCGACACGGACGAACCCGCCACATTCTATCCGGGCTCGAAGCATATTCTGTTCAGCATCGGAGACGCGACGCTTGTCTGCCGCATTTTAGAGGGTGAATTTTTGGATTGGCGGCGCGTGCTGCCGCAGAATAACCCCGTGAAGCTGGTCGGAAATGTCAGTCGGCTGACAGACTCCATTGAGCGTGTCGGACTTGTCATCTCCGAAAAGCTCAAGAGTCCTGTTCGCTGCAAGTTTGGCGATAACGCCGCCGAGCTTCGCACGATCTCGACCATCGGCGAGGCGTATGACGTCTGCCCGATCGCGGGGGACGGAAAGGATCTGGAGATCGGCTTTAACTGCAAGTATTTGCTCGATGCGCTGCGCGCCGTGCCGGACAGCGAGTGTACGCTGGAAATGATCAACGGACTGAGCCCGATCGTGCTGAATCCGACTGAAGGAAACCGGTACAGCTATATGGTGCTTCCGGTCAGATTAAAGGCAGGAGAATAAGCGATGAAGGTACGCGTCACAAAAAAGCTTTCGGCAGAACCGATCCTCGTTCCGATTCGCACGGAATATATCAAATTGCAGGATTTTTTGAAGTTTGCCAACGTCTGCGAGTCCGGCGGAATGGCAAAAACGTTTATTCAGAATGAGCAGGTCACCGTCAATGGAGAACCCTGCACGCAGCGCGGCAAAAAGCTTCGCCCGGGCGATACGGTCGGCTTTATGGGAAATGTCTGGGCGGTTGCGCAGGAGGAAGCATGAAGCTCTCGCGCCTGCGGCTGTATGATTTTCGGAATTATCAGGAGCTGCAACTGGAGTTAGACCCAGGCGTGAATCTGATTCTGGGTGAAAACGCGCAGGGAAAGACAAATCTACTCGAGGCAGTGTCGTATTTATCGACTGGCCGGAGCTTTCGCACGGCGAAAACGCAGGAGCTCATTCGCTTTGGCGCAGAGTTTGCCGATCTGAATGCGGTTGTTTTTTCGCAGGGACGTGAGCAGTCTGTTCGCGCGGTGATCTTTGCGGGAAGAAGGCCGCGGCAGCTCTATCTTGGCGGCGTGAAGCAGAAGAGCGCGGCAAAGCTGCCGGGCGTGCTGACAACGGTTCTGTTCTGCCCGGAGGATCTGCTGGTATTAAAGGGCGGAAGTCTGCCGAGAAGAAGGCTTCTCGATACCGCGCTCTGCCAGCTGCGGCCGGGGTATGCGAATGCGCTCGCGGAATACAACAGGCTGCTTGACAGCAAGAGCCGCATTTTGAAGGACTACCGCGAAAAGCCGGATTTGCTCGAACCGCTGCCGGAATACAATTATAGGCTCGCGCAGGTCGGCACAATGATCATTTCTCAGAGGGCGCGCTATCTGGAGGCCTTGGGAAGCGCCGCCAATGCGTATCACAGTGCATTTTCCGCGGGAAGAGAACACTTGACGCTGCAATATCACACGGTTTCAACAGTCACCGATCCGTTCGCCGAGAAAAAAATCATCTTCGAGCAGATTCTGGAGCATCAGGAAACGCACTACCGCGCGGAATTAGAGTCCGGGCAGTGCCTGACGGGGCCTCATAAGGACGATTTTGATGCGCTGCTGAACGAAATCCCCGTCAAGGCCTATGGCTCGCAGGGACAGACCCGCACGGCGGCCATCAGTTTAAAGCTTTCCGAGCGCGAATTATTGCGGCGAGACACGGGAGAAGAGCCGGTGCTGCTTCTGGACGATGTGCTCTCCGAGCTGGACGCGGCAAGGCAGGATTTTGTTTTGAACCAGATCACCTCCGGCCAGGTGTTCATCACCTGCTGCGAGGTCGGGCGCGTGACCAGAATCGGAAAGACGGTTAAAATTCACGCGGGAGGCCTTTTATGTACGTAGATATCGGCATGAACCTCGCCGTGAGAGCCAGTCAGGTGCTTGGCGTATTTGATCTTGATAATACGTCATGGTCGAAGCGCACGCGGGAATTTTTGCAGCGCGCGCAGGAGGAAGGCTGCCTTGTTGAGGCGACGGATGAGCTTCCGAAGTCCTTCGTCCTCACGCAGGAATACGGGCAAACGCGCGTGTACCTGACAAAATACAACGCCTCTATCCTCGCGCGGCGCTTTGCCGGAAATAAATAGCTATATTACCCCGTCTTCTTTAGAGAAGACACAAAGGAGTTATCCAATGAGCGAAGAAATTTTGAAAAATGAGGTTGTCGAGACGCAGTACGACGCCAGCCAGATTCAGGTTCTTGAGGGTCTGGAAGCCGTCCGCAAGCGCCCCGGCATGTACATCGGCTCGACGAGCGTGTCGGGTCTTCACCATCTGGTCTATGAGATCGTCGACAACGCGATCGACGAAGCGCTGGCCGGCTATTGCCACCATGTACAGGTGACGATCAACGAGGGAAATACGATCACGGTTTTAGACGATGGACGCGGCATTCCCGTCGACATTCAGGCGCAGACCGGAAAGCCCGCGCTGGAGGTCGTCTATACCGTTCTGCACGCGGGCGGAAAATTCGGCGGCGGGGGCTATAAGGTTTCCGGCGGACTTCACGGCGTGGGCGCGTCGGTCGTCAACGCGCTTTCCGAGTGGCTCGTTGTCGACGTGTACCGCGACGGCAAGATCTACGAGATGCAGTTCTCGCGCGGCAATATCACGAAGGAAATGCAAGTTGTCGGCACGACCGACCAGCACGGCACGAAGGTCACCTTCAAGCCGGATCCCGAGATGTTCGACACCACGGAATACGACTACGAGACGCTGCATACGAGAATGCGCGAGCAGGCGTTTTTAAACGCGGGGCTCCAGATCACGATTTCCGACGAGCGGATCGAGTCTGCCGACAAGCCGGAAAAGGAACGCTTCGACTCCATGTGCTACGAGGGCGGTATCCGGGAGTTTGTCCAGTGGTACAACCGGCACAAGACGCCAATTCATCCGAGCGTCATTTACATGGCAGGCAAGAAGGGCGACCAGACGGCAGAGGTGGCGCTCCAGTATAACGACTCGTTTAACGAGACAATCGTCTCGTTTGCAAACGACATCCATACGCCCGAGGGCGGCATGCACGAAGAGGGCTTCAAGCGCGCGCTGACCTCTGTTCTGAATGCCTACGGCCAGAAAAAGGGCATCATCAAGGGCGACGATAAGGTTTCCGGCGAGGATGTGCGCGAGGGTCTGACGGCGATCATCTCCGTAAAGCTGACGGATGCGCAGTTTGAAGGCCAGACGAAGGCAAAGCTCGGAAACGCGTCTGTCAGGGCTCTGGTGAGTTCCATCGTGACCGATCAGCTGGCAACGTTTTTGGAGGAAAATCCGGCCGTTGCCCGCGCGATTCTGGACAAGGCCATGATGGCAAACCGCGCCAGAGAGGCGGCGAGAAAGGCGAAGGAGGCTATTCGCCGCAAGACGGGGCTGGAGTCCGGGCAGATGCCCGATAAGCTTCGCGACTGCAACGACACAGACCCGACCTTAACCGAAATTTACATCGTCGAGGGCGACTCCGCGGGCGGCTCGGCTACGCAGGGGCGCGACTCCCGGTTCCAGGCGATTTTGCCGCTTTGGGGCAAGATGCTGAACGTCGAGAAGGCGAGAGCCGATAAGGTCTATGGAAACGATAAATTGCAGCCCGTCATTACGGCGCTCGGCGCGGGCATCGGAGACGAGTTTAATTTGGAAAAGCTCCGGTATCACAAGGTCATTATCATGGCCGATGCCGATGTCGATGGCTCGCATATCCGCACGCTTCTGCTTACCTTCTTCTTCCGCTTCATGCGGCCGCTCATCGAGCAGGGCTATGTTTACTCCGCTGTGCCGCCGCTTTATAAGCTCTCGCGCGGCAAAGCCACCAAGGTCGCGTTCTCGGATGAACAGCGCGATCAGATTTCGAGTGAAATGCGCGGCGGAAATGCCAACGTGAAGATCGATATCTCCCGGTTCAAGGGTCTTGGCGAAATGGACCCGCACGAGCTCTGGGAGACAACGATGAACCCTGAGACAAGAACGCTTCGCAGAATCACGCTCGATGACGCCGTCGCCGCCGACCAGATCTTCACCGTCCTCATGGGCGAAGAGGTCGAGCCGAGAAAGGAATTTATCGAGGAGAACGCGAAGTACGTCGTGAATCTCGATATCTGATTCTGATATCGGAAAATTCCAAAAGAATACGTAGGGGTCGATGCCTACATCGACCCGGCAGAACAAACTGCTTAAATGATAACCTTCGGCGAATTCGAAACTTCCCATCGGGGCGATGTGGGCATCGCCCCCTACGCAGCGTATTGATCCATTGAGCAAATTTCGTTCGCCCACACAAGGAGACCAATCTATGGCACATAAGAAAGATTACAAGCCCGAGGACATCATGTTCTCCGAGCAGACAATTGTACAGTCTGAGCTCGTGCAGGAGATGAAGTCGTCGTACATTGACTACGCGATGTCGGTCATTGTCGGAAGAGCGCTTCCGGACGTGCGGGACGGCCTCAAGCCGGTGCACCGCCGCATTCTGTACGCCATGTATGAAGACGGCCTGACCTCGGACAAGCCCTTTAAAAAATCGGCGACCTGCGTCGGCGACGTCCTTGGCCGGTACCATCCGCACGGCGACGCTTCTGTTTACGACGCGATGGTTCGCCTCGCGCAGGACTTCTCCATGCGCTACATGCTCGTTGACGGACACGGCAACTTCGGCTCCGTCGATGGCGACCCCCCCGCGGCCTACCGATACACCGAGGCGCGCATGTCGAAGCTCTGCAACGAAATGCTGCGGGATATTGACAAGGACACCGTCAACTGGGATCCGAACTTTGATGAATCGAGAAAAGAGCCGCGCGTGCTCCCGTCGAGATTCCCGAACCTTCTGGTCAACGGTTCTTCGGGTATCGCGGTCGGCATGGCGACGAATATTCCGCCGCACAACCTCCGCGAGGTCATTGACGCGTGCGTCTGCATTCTGGAAAACCCGGAAGCGGATCTGCTCGACCTCATGGAGCACATTCAGGGGCCGGATTTCCCGACGCGCGGCATTATCATGGGAAGAAGCGGCATTCGCGCCGCTTACTCGACCGGCCGCGGCAAGATCACCGTCCGCGCCAGAACCGAGCTCGAGGAGTTTGGCCAAAACCGGCAGAGGATCATTGTCACCGAGCTTCCGTATCAGGTCAATAAACGCCAGCTCATTGCTGCGATGGCCGATCAGGTGCGCGACAAGCGCCTTGAGGGCATTTCCGATATCCGCGACGAAACCGACCGCAACGGCATGCGCATCGTCATCGAGCTCAAGAAGGACGCGAACGCGCAGGTGGTCTTAAATCGCCTGTTTGCCCAGACGCAGATGCAGACGACGTTCGGCGTGACAATGCTCGCGCTTGTCAATAATCAGACGCAGCCGAAGATTCTGTCTTTGCGCCATATGTTAGACGAGTATCTCGCCTTCCAGGAAGAGATCATCACCCGCCGCACGCAGTACGACCTCAAAAAAGCGCTCGAGCGTCAGCACGTCCTGGAGGGTCTTCTCATCGCCGAGGAGAACATCGACGAGGTCATCAAGACCATCCGCAAGAGCTACGACGACGCGAAAGAACGCCTGATGGCGAGATTCAATCTGTCTGAGATTCAGGCGCAGGTCGTGCTTGACATGCAGCTCAAGCGGCTTCAGGTCCTCGAACGCGAGAAGCTCCAGAACGAATATGACGAGCTCGAAAGGCGCATCGAATATTACCGAGAGCTTCTTTCCAACGAAGAAATGCTCAAGGGCGTTTTGAAAGACGAGCTTATTGCCATCCGCGACAAGTACGGCGACGAGCGCCGGACGGAAATTCAGGACGTCGAAGACGAAATTGACATTGAAGATCTCATCGAAGAGGAGCAGTGCGTCTTTACGCTTTCACACGCGGGCTATATCAAGCGTGTCCCGGCTTCGACCTATCGCGCGCAAAGACGCGGCGGCAGAGGCGTAACGGGGCAGTCGCTCAAGGAAGAGGACTTCGCGGAAAGCGTATTCTCGGCCTCCACGCACGATTATATCCTGTTCTTTACGAGCCTTGGAAAGGTACACCGCAAGAAGGGCTATCAGATCCCCGAAGCGGGCAGAACGGCGAAGGGCACGAACATCGTGAATATTCTGCCGCTTGAACCGGGTGAAACCGTCACGGCGGGCATTACCGTCCATGAATTTGACGACGATAACCTCATGTTCGTCACGAAGCAGGGCACGGTCAAGAGAGTACTTCTTTCGAGCCTCAACACGGCGAGAAAGGCCGGTATCCGCGCGCTGACACTGAACGAGGGCGATGAGCTCATCTCCGTCATGAAGACGAACGGCGAAAACAACATTCTTCTTGCCACCAAGGACGGCCTTGCCATCTGCTTTAGCGAGACGGACGTGCGCGTCATGGGTCGCGACGCGGCGGGTGTGAAGGGCATTACGCTTCAAGACGGCGACGAGGTCGTGGGCGCGGGGATCGCCGAGCCCGGAAAGCAGCTGCTTACCGTCACCGAGCTCGGCTACGGCAAGCGCACGGAACTGACGGAATACATGCGCCTCGATGAAACCGGCGCGCGCCGCCCGCAGCAAAGAGGCGGCAAGGGTCTTAAAAACTACAATATCACCGCAAAGACAGGCCGCATCGCGGGTGTTGCGATTGTCTCCGATGAGGACGACGTGATGCTCATTGAAAACGGCGGCGTTCTCATCCGCATGGCGGCGGCTGACATCAACGTTTACAAACGCGATACGCAGGGTGTTATTTTGATGAGAGTTGAAGAGGGAAATCGGGTTATTTCCATCGAAAGAGTAGATCCTGAACAGGAAGAGGAATAATCATTACTTTCTGCCGTGGCCAGGTATGGCCAGTGTGCTTCTGGCGTTACATGCCAGCTTGTCCAAGTTCCGACCCCAGCTCTGCATCCCATATCCGTAAGGCGGCAAAGCCGCCAACGGCTATCGGAATTCTTCTTAGCTGCGCAAAGAAGAACGGCGTCGGCCGTCAAGAAGAAGTTGCCCAGAGGAAACCCTTCAAAAGGGTTTCCTCTGGACTCCTTCCGAAAACAGAGGGGTTCGACCCCTCTGGCTCCCCGGAGCTGCTCGGTACGAACATGTTACAAATCGAGCGTGCTTACGTACTATTGAGTACTCTCTAGTCGGGGGTACGACAAATTTGGCAAACCCGACTCGGCGCAAAGCAAATTTCCTCTGGAAATTTCTTTGCGCGGGGACTGCGTCCTCTGCAATGAGGACCCCCGTCCCCCATTGCAGCCCGCCCCGCAAGGATTTTTGCAGAGCAAAAATGCCTTGCGGCGGACAGGTGCCTCCAA